>CALVFK010000063.1 GCA_944326805.1 uncultured Massilimicrobiota sp.
TCTTTAGCAAGTTTCGCTTTTTCATCGTCATAGCTGATATGTTCAATCACATAATCATAAACATAACTGACTGCTTCTAAATCATTATTTGCGCCAGCAACAATCTCTTGAGCTAGAGGAATGGCTTGGGTGTTTTTGTCGAAAGAAACATATTGATTAGGATATAGATAAGAGATATAATCATTTTGTATTTGTATATCTTCTTTTTGTAAAAAGAGTTGACTGTATTTTGTCCCTGAAATATTTTCATAGGCGATAAAGGTATATTGACCATTACCACCAGTCAAAGGGAAGGTATTATAACCCTGATGGATGTCATAAGTATAAAATTCCTGAGAACCAGGATTTTGAATACGTACTTTTACTTTGGGGTTATCACCATGATATTCTACCATTGTATAGCCATCTTCACTATGGGATAAATCAAAGGTGATTTTTTGATTCCCAATAGTTTTTTCACCAGAAGCCTGTGGCTGTAGAATAGTTGGGGTATTATCACGTGTTCCTTTTTGAGATGAAGGTTCTTCATGGGGAGAAGAACAACCAGTGAGCAAAAAAGCAATGCTTAAGCATAACATTAAACAACGCTTTGTTATTGTCATTTTGGCTCACCTCGTTTCGTTTTTATTATACAGTGAATTTGAAGAAGTGAAAATATAAAATCAAAAAATAACCAAAAATAACAATTATTTGGTTAAAAATGTAAACGCTTTATGAAATTACGTTGTAATCATACAAAGTTCTTGTGAAAAATGAGAAAAACCATTAAAATAAAGATAAGACAAAAGTTTTTGTCAGGAGGGGGTTTGACTTCAATGGGAGATTGCGTCATTATTACAATGTTTCATAAGTTTTCATTTTCCTATCAGGGGCATAAGATAGATAGTGAAACAATGAAATCTGAGAAGCTTGTCAAACTATTTGCCTATCTTTTATCACATCATCAAAGAAGTGTTCCTTCTAGTGAACTTGTAGATGTTTTATGGTATCTTGATGATGTTGATAATCCAATTGGAGCTTTAAAAAATTTAATATATCGCTTAAGAACTTTATTAAAGAAAGAATTTGGATTGACAGATTTTATTATAACAGGGAAAGGTTCTTATTCTATTAATTCTCATTATTGCTTGCAGATAGATACAGTGATTTTTGAAAAATATGAGAATCTTTTAAAAGATTCTCAAGAACCTGAATATTATGAACATTTGCTTAATTCTTATACAGGGAAATATTTAATGGAAATTAAAGAAGATCATAGTGTTTTATCAAAGCGTGTGTATTATCATTCGGTATTTATGGATAAAACAATAGAATATGCGATGTTATTGGAAAAACAAAAAGAATATGAAAAGATGGAAAAAATTGCACGTCAAGCTATTGTGATTGATAATCTTGAAGAATCTATTTATGAAATTTTGATTCTTGCTCTTTATTTCCAGAAACAATATAAAAAAGCTAAGGACACATATAAAACAACAACTGATTTACTTTATCAAACATTAGGTGTAAAACCTTCTGAGTCACTTCTGGAACTTTTTGAAATGATAAAAAAGGAAACACATGATGATGAGTTGGATATTATGGAAGTGCAGCAGGAGTTAGCTCTTGATGAAACACAAGGGGCTTTTCTTTGTGAGTATGGAACATTTCGAGAAATATATTCAATGCAGACAAGAACAATTGGCAGATTAGGAATCTGTTCACATCTATGTCTGGTATCTGTTCTTGATTGTTCGTCTATTGATGATGATTACTCACAAAAAGCGATTGAAAGAGTGATGAATAAAGTACAGGATGCCCTGTTAAAGGGACTTCGTATAGGAGATGTCATTTCACGATTGAATGTAAATCAATTTGTTGTGCTTTTACCATCATGTAATTATGAAAATGCCATTACTGTTATGAACAGAGTTTTACGTAAAATAAGATATTCTTTAAATCACACAACCTTAAATATTGATTTGATGGTTGATGAAATCTTACCAAAAGAATAGGTGATGAATATGTTGAAATATACAAAAAGTATTCCTTTCAATATGATTCATGTGTGTATTGATCAATATGATCATTTTCAAATGAAAGGCTGTGCCTATAATAATACACTCGAATCACCTGTTGAATTTTCTGATATACATGAGATTATTTTACGTTTTGAAGAGGTGTTTAATAAGAATGGAAATCCGCTTTCCTCTTATTCGTCAAGAAGTTTTGTTAAACAAGAAGAACCTGGACGTTATCAAAACAAGCCAGAAGTTTTATATGATTATGATGTTATTGCACAACATAGAGGAAAGATTGTGGATTTTGATATTGTCGTTCAATCAAGAAGGCAGGCAACGTGGCAGGGCGTATTATTTTTTGATAATAAGGAAATTGTTTTTCATGATGTGCTGGAAATGATTAAAATTATTGATAAAAAAATAGATGAAGTGTTAAGAAAATCATAAATCTTATCAAAAAGGCTCAGATATGACTACTGTGTGACTTTTATAGTGTATACTTAAAGCGTATAGGTGGGTGAATGAGTATGAAACAATCAAAAAAAGATAAAAGTTTTATGATTGTCATCAAAGACACACAAAATGCTTCTTGGCAAGGTACTATTGAGTGGCTTGATCAAAATAAGAAGGAACATTTTCGTAGTGCATTAGAAATGATTAAACTTATTGATTCTGCCGTTGAAAACGATTCGAAGGCATAGACTTACTGTAAAGTAAGTTTTTTTTATGAATAGAATAGGTTCTTTTCAGAAATAATAAACATATAATGTTGATAGGGGGTTTTGATATTGCTGGTCAACTTTGTTTATGATGATGAAGAATTACTGGAGCCTTATGAATGGCAAGAGGATGATTGTTTTGAAGATATAGAGAATATCCCCATTTATCATGTCACTACCAGACAGCTTCATGATTTTTTGTATGGGAAAGTATATCAGCCACTTTGGCCGGATGGCTATATGCTGGTGGGTGATGGGCATTATTGCTTTGTGGTGGATATTCAAAAACATTATCTTGTCAGACGTGGAACTTTATCATGGCGACAAAGTGATGAAATGAATGCTTTGATTCAAAGAGAACCTGTAACGTTTTTTCAATACCACATACAGGAAGAAGCTTATGATAAAGAATTTGGTTTAACGCGTCAGGAACGTTTGAAAAAAATGTGCTTAGAAGAAATTATTGATGAAATTTTTGTAGTCAAGTATGATGTCTTTGTAGAAATCTGTAAACAATTGCATATTGAGGGAAATAATCCTAGTGAAAAATATCTGGCTTTAAAGCATAAGATAGAAAAGGGCTATACGTCTTTACATGAATTATTGTATGAAGAACTTGTGCAAAGGAGATAAAAAAACAAACCGAAGTTTGTCTTTTTTATCTTTTTTTAATTGTAATACCAATTTTTCTTTCAACTTTAGCAAGTTTTTTTCTAGCAATGACTCTGGCTTTTTGAGCTCCTTTTTCTAAAATATCATCTAAATAAGAACCACTCATGATTTCGCGATAGCGTGCCTGAATCTTTTCAAGTTCTTCACCTAAGACTTCAGCTAAATCATTTTTAAATTCTCCATAACCTTTTCCATCATATTGTTTTTCTAAATCTTCAATAGAGCGATTTGCTAGAATAGAATAAATCTCTAACAGATTAGAAATACCAGGTTTGTTTTCTGGATCATAGTGAATATGTCCATCGCTATCTGTCACTGCTGATTTGATTTTCTTTTTAGAAACTTGAATATCATCTAAAATATAAATTGTTCCTTTTCCGATTTCATCAGATTTCGACATTTTCTTTGTTGGATTTTGTAAATCCATGATACGTCCACCAACTTTAGTCACTAAAGGTTCAGGAATTTTAAATGTTTCACTATAGCGTGAATTAAATCTTTCTGCAATATCACGACATAATTCAACATGTTGTTTTTGATCTTCACCAACAGGGACATAATCAGGATCATACATTAAAATATCAGCGTTCATCAGTGAAGGATAGTTGAAAATCCCAGCACCAATGACTTCATTTTTCGCTTTTTTATCTTTGTATTGAGTCATACGAGAAAGTTCACCCATAGAGACCATACAACCTAGATACCATCCTAGTTGTGCATGTTCTAAAACATCAGATTGTAAAAATAAAGTGACTTTCTCAGGATCTAATCCAGCTGCAATATATAATGCGATTAAATCTTTTGTATTTTGACGTAAATCAGCTGGCTTTTGGTAAATTGTCATAGAATGAAGATTGGCAATAAAAATATACATTTCATATTCATCCTGATAAGAAACAAATGGTTTTATCGCACCAATATAATTACCTAAAGTGACACGTCCAGTTGGTTTAATTCCACTTAACATTCTTTTCATATATATTAACCTTCCTTTCTTAATAAAAAAACGCCCTTAAAAAAGGACGTTAAATACGCGGTACCACCTTTATTCATATCTACCGATATGCACTCTTGTCTTAACGCAACAAACGAAAAATGACTCATGCCATTTTTAGCTCCAGAATCCCAATTCATTATCGTTCATGGACTGTTTTCATCAACCACAGACTTTCTTCAAACATGAAGTGATAACTACTTCATTCCTTCATTGCTGTAAGGTTATTATAGAACGGTCAAGATGTAAAATCAATAGAATCATAAAAAATAATTTCATAATTGATAAAAATGATGTATAATGATGAAGCAAGGAGATGATGTAATGATTCGAATTTATACTGCACCAAGTTGTGCTTCATGCCGTAAGGTCAAAGCATGGTTAAAAGAACATCAGATTCCTTATGTAGAAAAGAATATTTTTTCTACATTACTACGTGAAACTGAGTTAAAAGAACTTCTAGAAAGAAGTGAAAATGGAACAGATGATATTATATCTAAAAGATCGAAGATTATTAAAGAAAATAAAATAGATATAGATGAGATGTCTATTAATGAATTGATTCATTTTATCCAAAAGAATCCATCTATACTGAAAAGACCTATTATCATTGATGAAAGACGTTTTCAAGTGGGTTATAATGCTGAAGAAATTCGTGCTTTTATTCCTCGTGAGTTGCGTCGTTTACAGGAATGCAGTAATAGTGATTTCTGTCCTCAATTTACGGATATTAAAGAACAGTATTATCAAGATCATCAATGTAAAAATGGTTGTGAATAGTTTGAAGTCGTTTCTATATAGAAGCGATTTTTATTTTATAGTTTTTTGAAAAGTGGTATAATATGATGGAATATAAGCAAGGAGGACCAACAATGATGAAAGATGTGTTTGAAAGAAGAATTAGAAAAATGATGATTGTTGTTTTTGTTATTGCTGTAAGTCTTCTTTGTGTATCCGTATCTTTACGTATTCATTTAAATAATATTGTAGAAGATAATAAAGTGCATCAGATTGAAGATGAGATTGATAAAGATATGAGTATTCTCCAACAACAGATTGATAATGATTTTCAGATTTTAGATTCTTTTGCCAGTGTTTTAAAAATGGAGAATATTGTGGATAATCCACAATTTCCACAAGTTTTATCAGATGCTAATGAACAAAATGATTTTACAACCATGATGTATTTTGATGAATCAAAAGAAGGTGTTATTGCCAATTTAGATAATGAGGTCAAAGAACATCAATCATTATCTATGATTCAACAAGAAATTCAAGAGATTGTGGCGGATGGTTTTGTTGGAAAAAGAACGATTTCTGATATTTTTAAAAGTCGTATTTCACAAAAACATGTTTATGCTTATGGTATACCTATTTATCAAAAAGGCCATGTTGCGGGGGTTTTACTGGCTACTAAAAATGTTGAAATATGGATGGATGCAGGAGCTGGTACTGGTGTTTTAGGTGGTGACACTTATGCTTATCTGGTGGATGAAGATGGTCAGATTCTTGTCAATTCTCAGTATGATTTATTTCATCAGACAACCCTTTTTGCTTCTCCTTTTTTCCAGCAAAAAGATTATCACGAATTAGAAGATGCATTAGAGATGCAGCATGATTTTACACATTCTTTTCAATATGAGGGACAATCTTATCATGGTGTATTAAAGCCTTTAGGCATTAATAACTGGTATATTTATAGTGTCAATATGATTGATGATTCGCATCTATTTACAAATGAAAATATGCGTATTGTTGGTTTGATTTTTCTATTTATGGTGGGATTATTTGTTGCTTTATTGATTCTTGGTTATCGTTTCATGTTGAAAAATAATCGTGAATTGAAGCATTTTGCTTATTATGATTCTTTAACAGGAGTATATAACTATTCTTATTTTGTATCTTTAGGAAAGGAAATATTTAAAGAACAACCTTATTGTAGTGTAGCTGTATTGAATATTAGACAGTTTAAGTTTTTTAATGAAATTTTTGGTCATGAACAAGGAGATCAGTTATTGATTTATGAAAGAAATGTAATTCAAAAGCATTTAAAAGAGGGAGAGTTTTTCTGTCGAGATAGGGCTGATCAGTTTTATATTTATTTAAAAGATACACAAAAAGATATCTTACAAAAAAGAATTGAAAATATCATGTCTGAAATTATTCAATATGTGGATTTATTACATACAAATTATCAGTTAAAGATTCATTGTGGAGTGGCTATTTCCAGCCTGGAATTTATTGTGGATGATTCTTTTGATAGTTTAATGGTTCGTGTTATGTTTGCTTTAGCAAAGGCAAAAGAAAGCATTTTAACAAGTATCTGGTTTTATGATATTGAATTGCATGAACAGGAAAAAATGGATAATTATGTTGAAAGTCATATGGATCAGGCTTTAAAAGATGGTGAATTTCAGCTTTATTTACAGCCTAAAATAGATTTAAAAGATGGAACGTTAAAAAGCAGTGAAGCATTGGTAAGATGGCAGACACATGATGGAAGAATGTTGTTTCCAAATCAGTTTATTCCTATTTTTGAAAACAGTGGTTTTTGTAAGAAGCTTGATTTATTTATGTTTGAACAGGCATGTTTGCAGCTTAGAAAATGGATGGATCAAGGCATAGCACCGATTGGTATTTCTGTGAACCAATCTAAATTATTGTTTTATGAAGCAGATTATGTGGATTGTTTAAAACAGATTGTCAATAAATATCAAGTATCACCACAATTATTAACATTAGAGATATTGGAAGATTTGGTTGCTGATAATGTGGATGAAGTCAATGATAAAATTCATTTATTACATCAGATTGGTTTTAGGATTTCAATGGATGATTTTGGGAGTGGTTATTCTTCATTGAATATTTTAGGAAAACTTCATATTGATGAATTGAAAGTTGATAGAGGATTTTTACAGGAAATTTTTGATAGTGATAATCAAAAAGCAAAGATTATTCTTGAAGAAGTTATTAAACTAGCAAAAACATTAGCTATTTCTACGGTTGTTGAAGGTATTGAAACAAAGGAATATCATGATTTAATGAAATCATTTGGATGTGATTTAGGACAAGGCTATTATTATAGCCGACCAATCAGTCAAGCAGATTTTAATAAGCGTTATATGGAGGAAAGGAAGGAAAAATAGAGATGTGGGGTATTATCGCAACTTGGCGTATGGCTAAAGAAGGATTAGAAATAGCACAAGATATTTTGAGTCATCATGGGGATGCTGGAGATGCTATTGAAAAGGCTATACAGGCAGTAGAAGACTTTCCTTATTATAAATCTGTCGGTTATGGGGGATTGCCTAATGAGGAAATGGAAGTAGAATTAGATGCAGCTTATATGGATGGGAATACTTTAAGTGTTGGAGCTATTGGAGCGATCAAGGATTTTGCTAATCCAATTTCCATTGCCAGACGTTTATCGCATGAGAAAGTCAACTGTATTCTGGTCGGAGAAGGGGCAGAAAAATTTGCCCATAAAGAAGGCTTTGAACGTAAGAATATGTTGACAGATCGTGCGAAGATTCATTATCGTCGTCGTATCAAAGAGTCATCGCAGCAACTTAAACCTTATACTGGACATGATACTGTAGGTATGGTTTGTTTAGATGAAACAGGAAAAATGACTGCAGCGACATCGACAAGTGGATTATTTATGAAGAAAAAGGGTAGAATTGGGGATTCTCCTATCATTGGTTCAGGTTTTTATGTTGATTCTGATATTGGCGGTGCCAGTGCAACAGGTTTAGGGGAAGATTTGATGAAAGGCTGTATTTCTTATGAAATTGTTCAACTTATGGCAAAGGGAATGCATCCTCAACAGGCATGTGAAAAAGCTGTCTTTGATTTAGAAGCAAAATTAAAACAACGACGTGGGGAGGCAGGAGATCTATCTGTTGTAGCGATGAATCATCGAGGAGAATTTGGAGTCGCTACTAACATTGATGGTTTTTCATTTGTTGTCTGTCTGCCTCAACAGGCACCTATTGTGTATTTAGTTGAACGTCAAGGAAATCAATGTGTTTATGCCCCTGCCAGTCAACAATGGCTGGATGAATATATGCATACACGTATGGCACCGTTGACAGAAAGTGAGGATGAATAATGAAACCTATTGTGGAAATCTGCTGTGGCAGCTACAGTGATGCTTTATCAGCTGCTCATGCAGGAGCAACACGTATTGAATTAAATAGTGCTTTATCTTTAGGTGGTCTGACACCATCACTGGCAACATTAATCAAGGTCAAACAGGACACATCTTTAAAAGTCATTGCGATGGTTCGACCAAGAGGAGCAGGATTTTGTTATAGTGATGAAGAATACGAAATCATGAAAGAAGATGCGAAGATCATGCTGGACCATGGTGTCGATGGTTTAGCTTTTGGCTTTTTAGATAAACAGGGAATGATAGATGAAAAACGTACTTTGGAATTTGTGCAGTTGATTCATCGTTATCATAAGGAAGCTGTATTCCATCGTGCTTTTGACTGTGTCAATGATCCTTTTCAAGCGATTGAAAAACTGATTGATCTGCAAGTGGATCGTGTTTTAACGAGTGGATTAAAATCTAAAGCCATTGAGTCTGTGGAACTTTTATCTAAACTTCAACAACAATATGGAAATCAAATAGAAATATTAGTGGGTAGTGGTGTGAATAAGGAGAATGTGCTAGAAATCTTAGATAAAACAAAAGTTCATCAGGTGCATAGTTCTTGTAAAGATTGGATTGAAGATGTTACAACATCTATGCATGATGTTTCTTTTGCTTATGCTCCATTTCCTCATGAAAATGATTATGAAATCGTCAGTGAAGAATTGGTGAAAACACTTCTTGATGTTATAAAAAGCAGTCATTTTTGATGACTGCTTTTAAGATACGCTTCAAAGGCACGTGTGACTTTACTTGGACAATTGTGAGTATATTGTAAATGATAAGGTTCAATGATTTTAAGAAACTGTTGATACCCTTTTTTTTCATGATGAACTTCAAATTCTAATTCATAATCATGTTGATGGAGATAAGTGTTTTCATCTAATGATAATGTTCCCTCCGGTAAAAGAATATCATAGCGATGGGTTGTAAGGGAGAAAAGATGAGCCAGTTCATGAAGGGGAATTCCTTCTTGTTCGAGTAGATCAGTGATTTCATTTTTTAATTGATGTTGAAAAAATAAATCTTTGTCTTCCTTGGTAAGAGGAATGTTGGTTTCTAATTGATGATTTTGATAAGGTCTTTTGAGTGTGAGTTCATATTGATTGTTTTTTGTACGAATGCGTAACATATATTTTTTTTGTGATAATAAGGGATGGGTAAAATAATCATTTGTCTGGATATAATCTTTTGTGATGGCATCATGATAATCTTCTAAGATTTGATGAAAAATTTGATGTGTTAATAAGATTTTGTATTCTATTTCTAATTGTTGCATAAAAAATCACCTCACCTTATTTTATC
>CALVFK010000064.1 GCA_944326805.1 uncultured Massilimicrobiota sp.
GATACTGTGATTGTGATTGAACATAATCTGGATGTGATTAAAGTTGCTGATCATATTATTGATTTAGGATTGGAAGGTGGCGATAATGGTGGTACAATTGTTGTATCAGGTACACCAGAAAAAGTGGCTGCCTGCCAAAAAAGTCATACAGGACGTTTTTTGAAAATGGTTCTGGAATAGGAGGAAAAACATGGGAAAGTCTGTTAAAATCAAAGATCTATTAAAACCAGCTTTGTTTCAACAAGTCTCAGGGGATGAAACATCGCTGGAAAGAGAGGTTTTTGTGCCAGAAATGAATCGTCCTGGTTTTGAATTAGCAGGATTTTTTAAGCACACAGATTTTAGAAGAATTATATTGTTTGGTGAAAAAGAGATTTCTTTCGTAAAAGAAATGAGTAAGGAATCACAGTTGGCTTGTTTTTCAAAATTGGCTAATGATGAAACACCTTGTATCATTATTGCGAAAGGTTATAAGTGCCCAGAGATATTAAAAAATATCGCAATCAAAAGAAATTTTCCAATTTTTGAAACATCACAGGCGACAGGGCGTGTTTCCATTGATTTAACAGGAACATTGGATGAAGCCTTAGCTGCTGAAACATTAATGCATGGAGTGTTCTTGAATATTTATGGAAAAGGTGTTGTGATTCGTGGTGATAGTGGTATTGGAAAATCAGAGATTGCATTAGAATTGATTAAGCGTGGCCATTTTCTGATTGCGGATGATGCAGTAGAACTTTATCATATTGGTCAAGGTATTGTAGGACGTGCTCCAGAAGTGTTACGTAATTTATTAGAAATACGTGGGATTGGAGTGATTGACGTTTCTAAGATGTTTGGTGTGGCTTCTGTTTTACCAAAGGATAATGTTGATTTGATTATTCAGTTAGAACGCTGGTTACCTTCACGTGAATATACGAGAATTGGAATGGAAGAAGATGATGTGCTGGAAGAAATTTTAGGAATACAGATACCTAAGATTGTTGTACCAGTCACTGGTGGAAGAAGTATGTCAGCCATTATTGAAGCTGCTGTGATGAATATGCAATTAAAAGATTCTGGATTTGATTCAAGTAAAGAATTTGTGAATCGTATTCTTGATAATATCAAAAATAAATCAGCATGATATTTTTTGAAGATTTTTCAACTTTTGTATCCATTGGACCGATTCACATTCAATGGTATGCTGTGTGTATTCTCACAGGAGCCTGTATTGCCTATTTTCTAGGTCAATATCGCTTCAAACAGTTAGGTTATGCTTCATCTATTTTATCTGATTATTTCTTTGCTTTATTATTAATTGGTATTGCTGGAGCAAGAATATGGTATGTTATTTTTACCTTTGATGAAATGTATGCCACTTCGCCTTTAGAGATTTTTGCGATATGGCATGGTGGTTTAGCTATTCAAGGTGGTATTATTGCTGGATTGATTTATAGTTACTATTTCTTTAAAAAACATGATATTCCTTTTTTCATCGCTGGAGATGCGATTATGCCAGGGGTACTGATTGCGCAAGCCTTTGGTAGATGGGGAAACTTTTTCAATCATGAAGCCTTTGGAGGAGAAGTCAGTTTACAATTTTTACAATCATTGCGTCTTCCTCAATTTATTATTGATCATATGTATATTCAAGGCGCTTATCATCATCCAACTTTTTTGTATGAATCGATTGGTAATGTGATTGCTTTTGTATTGATTGTTTTTGTGATTCGTCGTTTTCAAAAGCATGTTGGAATACAGTTCTTTAGTTATTTCTTATTTTATGGATTGGTTCGTTTTCCGGTGGAAGGATTACGTACAGATAGTTTAATGTTTGGACCAATTCGTATGGCACAGCTGATTTCGGTTGTCTTTGTGTTGATTGGTATTGGTGGTATTCTTTATATGCATTTTAAAGGAAAACCTATCAGTTATATTGATAAAAATGTGGAGTAATTCACATTTTTTCTTTTTCCTGTTGTTCATGAATATTTCATATAAAGAGCGTATAATCAAAATATGAGGTGATTTTATGCATAACTCTGCAAAGAAGATTATTAAACAATATCATGATAATCAGGAAGTCTATCGTTCTTTAAAACATGACATAGAAGATATCTTTACACGTATCATTGAGACAAATCATTTTCGTATATCCAATATGGCTATTAGAATTAAAAGTGAAGATGCTTTGATGAAAAAGATTACCTATAAAAATAAATATCAGGATATTTCACAGATTACTGATGTTGTTGCGTGTCGAATCATTACTTTATTTGAAAATGATGTTGATCGTATGTATGAATGTGTCAAGGAAAATTTTGATATTGTAGAATATAATGATAAAAGAAAGAAGAATTATGATGATCGTATTGACTTTGGTTATAATTCTTTACATTTGTTGATTAAGTTTAATGATGAAAGATGCCAGCTTATAGAGTATTCAGCTTATCAGGATATTGTTTTTGAATTACAGATTCGTACGACATTACAACATTCATGGGCTGAAATTGAGCATGGTTTAGGATATAAATCACAATATGAGATTCCTAAAGATATTCGTCGCCGTTTAACAAGATTATCGGCTTCTTTAGAACTTCTAGATGAAGAATTTGTACAGATTGCTAGAGAAGTAGATGAATATAATAAAGGAATTGTACATATTGAAAAAGTTTTAAAGACAGATATTAATGCCAATTCATTGGCTCAATATGTCAATACATCACCACGTATTAATAATATTCTGGAAAAACTGCATACAGAATTTCAATTCCAGTTTGAACGTGATTCAGAATTGATTTCACAATCTCGTATTGTTCAAAGATTTCATTATATGGGATATACTTATATTAATGAATTAGATGATTTTGTAGAAAATCATCTGAAAGAGATAGAATGGCTTTCTCGTGAGCGTATTGAAAATTATAAAGAGCATCAAAAAATTAATATCTACAATGTTTTGATATGGATTTCTTTAGTTATGCTGGCAAATGAGGGATCAGCTGATCCAGAGAATATTTTTACTCAGGAAAGTATTGAGCGTTTACAGGTTTTAAAAGAATTGGTTGAAGAAAAACAGATGAGTGTATCATAAAATATGTGAAAACATGCGAAAAAAGTTGACATAAGTGATAAAACGTTATAGGATAAAAAAGAAAATAAAAGAATTAGAGGCAGCAATGCATCAGAGTACCATTGGGAGTTGGCGAACTGTGAACAATGGGAAAGGTAATCATTGCCGAAAGATAATTATTGGCAAATAGTTATCTTGGGGTTATAGGAAAGACTTATAACACTCCTTCATTGAGATGAAGAGGCGCTATTAATATGATCGATAGTCGTGTTAATAGCACGACTTTTATTTTTAATAAAATAGAGGAGAGATAAAAATGAAGAAGATTGGAAAAACTTTGATAGCTATGGCGATGGTTTCATTGTTGTTTGGATGTGGTGGTCAACAACAGGAAACAGCCGAAAGTGAACAATTTGTAGTAGGAATGGAATGTGCTTATGCACCATTTAACTGGCAGACAAGTCAAGAAAGTGAAACAACTGTATCATTGGGGAATGCAGGTTATGCTGATGGTTATGATGTCCAGATTGCCAAAAGAATTGCTGATGATTTAGGAAAAGAATTGGTGATTAAAAAGATTTCATGGGATGGATTGACAGTGGCATTAGAAGCAGGAGAAATTGATGCGATTATCGCTGGTATGACTGCTGATGAAACAAGAGAACAGGGAATTGATTTTACAACACCATATTATGATAGTGAAGGTATGATCATGATTGTTCGTAAAGATGGAGAAGAAGCTAAATTTACAGATATTCAACAATTTACTGGAAAAAATATTGTTGGACAAAAAGGAACAAACTATGATGATGTCATTGATCAGATTAAAGATGTTCATCATATGACACCTAAAGCAACTTATCCTGAAATGGTTGTCGCTTTACAACAGGGAGATGTTGATGGTATTACAGCAGAAATGGCTGTTGCTGAAGGAGTTGTTGCAGCCAATAAAGATCTAACAATTGTTCAATTTGATGAAGGTAAAGGTTTTGAATGTGATACAACAGTATCTATTGGTTTAAAAGAAGGAACAAGAGATAGTGAATTCTTTAAACAGGTTCAAGCATCTTTAGATAAAATCACTACTGAAGAAAGAAAACAATTAATGTCTGAAGCTGTGACTAGACAGCCAGCAGGAGAATAATTTATGAGTATTGATTTTGCAAGAGCCTGGGAAATATTTGTTGAAAATATTCCTTTGTTTACATATGGGATTCAAATGACTTTATTGTTTGCTGTTGTTGGAACAATTTGTGGTTTTTTGATTGGGCTGGTGATTGGCGGAATCAGAGCTATTGAAATCAATGAATATGATTCTCCAGTCAGTCAATTACTTAAACGTTTTGGAAAACTGATTACAGGTTTTTATATCTGGGTGTTTAGAGGAACACCTATGATGGTTCAAGCTATGTTTTTATATTATTTATTAAAACCTGCTTTGAGCTGGACACCACTTGTTGCTGGATTATTCATTATTTCTATTAATACAGGAGCATACATGGCTGAAATTATTCGTGCTGGTATTCAATCAGTTGATGCTGGACAGAGTGAAGCGGCTAAAAGTTTAGGAATGACAACAGGTCAGACATTGATTTCTGTGATTTTTCCTCAAGCTATTAAGAATACTTTTCCATCAATTGGTAATCAGTTAATTGTGAATATTAAAGACAGTTCTATGTTAAATGTTATTTCAGTAACGGAATTATATTTTCAAACAACATCTGTCGCAGGATCAAATATGAAATATATTGAATGTTTTTTGGTTGCTGCAGTGATTTATTTATTTTTAACAACAATCAGTACCTTTATTTTGAATTATATCGAAAAGAGAATGAATACAGTGAATCAATCAAAGGATTTTTGTAGTTAGGAGAGTCTATGGAAACAATTATTCAAGTACAACATTTAAAGAAAAGTTTTAAAAATTTAGAAGTTTTACATGATGTGCATTTCGATATAAAAAAAGGTGAAGTTGTGACAATTATTGGTTCAAGTGGAAGTGGAAAATCAACACTTTTGCGTTGCCTTAATTTATTGGAAAGATTGGATGATGGACAGATTTTATATCATGGACAAGATATTTTAGATCGTCATTTTGATGTCAATGCCTATCGTTCAAAGGTTGGTATGGTTTTTCAGGGGTTTAATCTTTTTAATAACTTAACTGTTTTAGAAAACTGTATGATTGGACAAATCAAGGTTTTAAAAAGAAACAAAGAAGAAGCCAAACAAATGGCTTTAAAATACTTAGAAAAAGTCGGTATGAGTGCTTTTGTAAATAAAAGCAGTGTCCAATTATCTGGGGGACAAAAGCAAAGAGTTGCCATAGCACGAGCGCTATGTATGAGTCCTGAAGTTCTATTGTTTGATGAACCAACGAGTGCATTGGATCCAGAAATGGTAGGCGATGTTTTAACTATTATGCAAAAAAAAAAAAAAGAAGGATTGACGATGATTGTCGTTACCCATGAAATGGCATTTGCAAGAGATGTTTCATCACGTGTGGTTTTTATGGATCAAGGTGTGATTGTTGAAGAAGGAACACCAGAACAGATTTTTGAACATCCTCAAGAGGAACGTACACGCACTTTCTTGAAAAGATATTTACAAAACAATGAAAGTATCCAATAAAAAGGATACTTTTTTATTGACTCTTACCTGAGAGGATAGTTTATGATAAAGGTGGAAGGTGATGGATAATGAAAATACAAGAAGTTTGTGATTGCTGTCATATGACGAAAAAAGCCATTTATTATTATGAAAAGCAAGGATTGATCTTTATTCGTAAAAATGCTAATGGATATCGTGAGTTTTGCGATGAAGATGTTCAAAGGTTAAAAGAAATTGTCATGTATCGTAGCTGGTCTATCTCAATTGAGGAGATTCGCTGTTTATTGGATTTAGATAAAAATCAGAAAAAAGAATATCTTCAACGTATTTACAAACAAAGACAAAAACAACTTTCTTATCAACAAGAAAGTTTAAATCAATTCTATCATTTTATTGAAAGTGATCATATTGAAGATACTTTTTCACTAGATGATATTTATCAGATTATGTCTGACAATATTCCACAACCTTTTTTTGATATGTTTTATGAGCATTTTTCACCTTATTTTCAAATACATATTCATACACAAAAACAACAAAATGCTTATTATCGTATTATTGATTTCTGGAATCATTTTGATATCAAAATACCTTTGTCCTATCGTATATTGATGTTTATGTCTAGAATGAATCGTAAACAGTTTAAACAGGCATGGCATGATGTGAATGCTTATAAAAATCAATTGTTAGATCAAGAAGATGCCTATGATAAAATGAAACAGCTGGTTATTCAAAATTATCATTTACAACAAAAATGGTGGTATCGTCTATTGAGTTATCCAAATCGTCAGATGAAAATAAGATTAAGAAATAGTGGTTATTATGATCTTCTCATACCTGCGATGTGTGAATTATCCGACGATTATAATCAATACTATCATCGTCTTATGGAGATAAACCAGAGAGTTTGTCAGGAACTGCATCTTTATTATGATTCAAAGTTTCGGCTTATAAAAAAATAAAGCCGAAGCTTTATTTTTTCATTAAACCATCAGCAAATGTAAGAGGTAGTCCAAAAACAATACCAGTATTTGGATTGTCAATACCTCCAACTGAATCATCCACAGTTTTACGAACAAGATCGACTTGACTATCATCAACAATAAAGAAGATTGTTTTACTTTCTGGACGTGGGTTTTCAAGGAATAGACGCAATGATCCTAAAAGATAACTTTCATCAGAATCATCAATCGTTTTAATCATACCGGTTGATTCAATAATAGTTCCTCCACGTACACCTGCTCTTTTTAAGTTTGCAAGTAAATCATCTAAGCAATCAAGTTTATTTAAAACAACAACAATAACCTGCATATTTATCACCACCTAAGTCTATTATATCTCTTGTTTTGATAAATATCTAGTTATTCTCACGAATTTGGTTTATAATAAAACATATGATAAGGGGGTTTTAATCATGGAATATCAATTTGCTCATCGTATGTCCAATGTTAAAGCATCAGCGATTAGAGAAATATTAAAAGCAACAGCAAATCCTGATGTGATAAGTTTTGCAGGTGGAAATCCTTCGACAGAAGCCTTTCCTGTAAAAGAAATTGAAAAAATATCTGGTGACTTATTAGCTCATCAGCCTATCAGTGTTTTACAGTATGGAATTACTGAAGGAGATCAGGAATTAATTAAACAGGCCACAGCATTTTTTAATCGTCATGAACAAGTGACGAAAGATGGAGATCAGATGTTGATTACTTCAGGGTCACAACAAATCATGGAGTTTGCAGCAAAGATTTTATGCAATGAGGGAGATGTTGTTGTTTGTGAAAATCCTAGTTTTTTAGGGGCTTTAAATGCTTTTAAATCACTAGGAGCTATGTTGAGAGGGATTACCTATCATAATGGGCAGTTAGATTTAGAAAAACTTGAAGCAGCTTTATCAATGGAGCCTAGACCTAAATTTATGTACTTAATCCCTAATTTTCAAAATCCAACAGGTATGACTATGTCATTGGATGTCAGACGAGCAGTTTTAAAACTGGCCAAAAAATATGGTGTATTGATTTTAGAGGATAATCCTTATGGTGATTTAAGATTTGGAGGAGAAGCTGTTCCTTCTATGAAATCTTTAGATGAAGATGGTTTGGTGATTTATGCTGCCAGTCTTTCTAAGATTATTGCACCAGGTATGCGTGTAGCATGTTGTATTGCACCTCGTGATATCATTCAAAAAATGGTTGTCGCTAAACAGGCAAGTGATGTTCATTCTAATTTATGGGCACAAAAAGTTATGGCCCGTTATCTTCGTGATTATGATATGAATGAACATATTGATCGTATTTCAAAAATTTATAAAAAGAAATGTCATTTGATGCTGGATGAAATGAAAAGGCATTTTCATCCTGATGTTCAATATACAATTCCTACAGGAGGTATGTTTATATGGGTGACATTGCCTGATCATGTTGATATGTTATCGTTTGTTCAAAAGGCATTAGAAAAAAATGTGGCTGTTGTACCGGGAAATGCTTTTTTAGATGATGATACAAAAGAATGCCATAGTTTTAGAATGAACTACTCTACACCAACTGATGAAAAAATTATTGAGGGAGTCAAAATATTAGGTCAAATAACATATGAAATGTTATAAAGTTCGTCATTATTTTTAAATGTTATCATATATAATTGATAAATGGGAGGGAAATTGTATGCCATTTATAACTTTTACAACAACAAAAACATTAACTTTAAATCAAGAAAAAGCACTGAAAGAAAGTGCTGGTCAACTTATTTCTATTTTACCTCATAAAAAAGAAGAAAACTTAATGATTCATATAGAAGATAACCAGGTGATGTATTTTAGAGGACAAGAAATGGAGTGTATGAAAATATCTTGTCAGTTGTTTCATACAACAGAATATGTATATAAAAAAGAATTTGCTGAAAAACTGTTGAAAGAAGTTGAACGTATTACCAAAATACCTGTAGAACAACAATATCTTTCTATTGAAGAATTTGAAAATTGGGGCAAAAATGGTGAATACTTATAGAAGTCATTTTGACTTCTATATTTTTTTATTGTATTTTGAAAAAAAGACTTGCATTCGATATGGGGATATGCTATTATGTTTAAGCAACAAGAAATGCTTGAATAGCTCAGTTGGTAGAGCAATCGGCTGTTAACCGATCGGTCGTAGGTTCGAGTCCTACTTCAAGCGCCATTTTTGTGGCCTGTTGGAGAAACGGTTAACTCACATGCCTTTCACGCATGCATTCACGGGTTCGAATCCCGTACAGGTCACCATATGGAGGTTTAGCTCAGTTGGGAGAGCATCTGCCTTACAAGCAGAGGGTCAGCGGTTCGAGCCCGTTAACCTCCACCATTTTTTTATGCCGGCTTAGCTCAATTGGTAGAGCAACTGACTTGTAATCAGTAGGTTGAGGGTTCAAGTCCTTTAGCCGGCACCATGATTTGACCCGCTAGCTCAGTAGGTAGAGCATCTGACTTTTAATCAGAGGGTCAGGCGTTCGAGTCGCCTGCGGGTCACCATTTATATGCGGATGTGGTGAAACTGGCAGACACGCTAGACTTAGGATCTAGTGCTTCGGCGTGCAGGTTCAAGTCCTGTCATCCGCACCAGACAAGCGGGTGTAGTTCAATGGTAGAACTTCAGCCTTCCAAGCTGACTACGTGGGTTCGATTCCCATCACCCGCTCCAAATTTAAAACGACTTACAGGCTTTAATGTTTGTAAGTTTTTTTTGTTTATAGAAATCTTTTTTATTGTATTGAAAGAAAAATAAATAAAATATGTCAATCACTGTTGACAAAGAATATGAATAGGTATATAGTAAATATATGAAGAAGTGTTCATATGTTCATTGAAAGGATGATGTTATGGGAATGAATCAAGAAAATATAGAAGTTCATG
>CALVFK010000065.1 GCA_944326805.1 uncultured Massilimicrobiota sp.
GATTGAAAAAAAGAAAGGAGCAACAAATATGAGTGACCATGTATTAGGAATTAGAAAACAAGGAAGAAATGAAGGAAAAAGAATTGGACGTAATGAAGGAATCATGATAACACTTATCAAACAATTGAATCAAAAGTTTGGAAATTTATCAAAAGATACTATTAAAGAAATTAAACGAAGCAACAAGAAACAACTAAATTCTTTAACGTTACATATCTTTGATATCGAAAAAGAGGAAGATATTACTCAGATTCTTACAAATCAATATTAATTTTTAGTGACTTTATATGTAAGTATAAGGTCATTTTTTAAATAATAAAATAAATTTTGGTAGACATGGATTTTAAAAAATAGTAAAGTATTTTTGAATGTTTTATGTTATAATGTATAAGTTAGTGGAGGTGAAAGCATGGCATATGAAGTTATTCTTGATGATTTTCAAGGTCCATTAGATTTATTGTTACATTTAATCAAAGAAAAGGAAATGGATTTAGAAACTTTAGAGGTTTCAGTTATTACAGATCAATATCTTGCTTATATTGATCAAATGGACGCCAAGCAATTAGAAACAATGTCAGAATATCTAGTCATGGCAGCACAATTAATTGAAATGAAAAGTAAAATGCTTTTACCGGCCCAAAAGATTGAATTAGAAGATGATTATCAGGAAGATCCAAGAGAGCAGTTAATTAGACGATTAATTGAATATAAAAAGTATAAGGATGTTTTAGATGAATTTAAGGAAAAATATGAACAAAGACAATATATTCACACTAAAGCACCTGCTTTTATGGATGAATATGTTATTGATACAACAGAAATGATTCCGGATCATTTAGAGATTTATGATTTAATAAGAGCAATGCAAAAAATGTTTCAAAGAAAAGCATTACATGCTCCTCTGGAATCTAAAATTGCACGTGTTGAAATATCTATTGATGAACGTAGTGATCAAATTAGACAATATTTTCGTATACATAAAAATCAAAGAGTAAAATTAGAAGATTTGTTTGAAGAACCTACTAAGATTTTCTTTGTTATTACGTTTTTATCCATTCTTGTTTTAGTTAATAAAAATGAACTGATTATTGAACAGGAAGGTAACTTTGAAGATATATATTTAAAGGAGAGAACTTGATGGACAAAAATGAAATGTTAAGTGTCATAGAAGGTATGTTGTTTTTATCAGGAGATGAAGGTATTACCATTAAGCAAATAACTTCTGTTTTAAAGCTCAATAAAAAAGAAGCAACACAATATATGGATGAATTAATTCAAATAGAAAATGAGAGAATCATTAAAGGATTTGAAATAGTAAATTTTGGTGGCGTATATAAAATGACAACACTTGCCAAACATCATGAGTATTACCAAAGAATGATAGAACAAAGTGAGAACACATTATCTAATGCTGCCTTAGAAACATTAGCTATCATTGCCTATAATCAACCGATAACACGTGTCAGAATTGAAGAAATACGTGGTGTAGGGTGTGATGCAATGATTAGAAAATTAGCGGCAAAAGCTTTGATTAAGGAAGTTGGGAGAGAAGATACACCAGGAAAACCTATTTTATATGGTGTGACTGATGAATTTATGGATGCTTTTTCATTGACTTCTTTAGATGAATTGCCTGAATTAAAAGAAATGAAAGAAGATTTTGATCAAGAAGATATTTTTAATACAAAATATACAGAAGAATAAGCACTTTGAGTGCTTTTTTGTTAAGGAGATGAATGTATGTCATATATTTATGCTGTTTCAGATATTCATGGAAGATATGATTTATTACAGGAAATCGTTTGTACACATGTTCACTTTGATCAAGGAGATCAACTCATATTATTAGGTGATTATGTTGATGGGGATCAATATGGAGATGCTTATCTGACTTTACAATACATATATAATCTCCAGCTAACTTATCCCCAACAGATCATTGTTTTAAGAGGAAATCATGAAGAATGGCTATCAGCTTATTTAAACGATAGACCAACGGATTTAAACATTTCCATTGATATTCCTTTTCATACGTTAGAAAGTTTTATGGGTGAAGAACAATTTGATTATATTTATCAAAAAGCTTCTTTACTTTATCATGACCGATATTCTTTATTGCAGGAAATGTATAAACAATGTCAAAAATACATTGTACAAAAACATAAAGGACTTGTTCAATGGTTAGAACAGTTGCCCTATTATTATGAAACCAAGCATCAAATCTTTGTGCACGCAGGTCTTGGAATTATACCAGAACAACCCCAAATTTGGCGAAAAGTATCTGACGTTAATCATTATCTTATGCAATCAACACCATCAAAAGGAAAATTTTATAAAAAGGTTATTGCTGGACATATCGGTACACATCAGCTAATGCAACAAGATGATTTTCATTATATATGTTGTTTTGGCGATTTTATTTATATAGATTCTACTGTTGTTCAAAGTCATTTTTTAAATGTCTTACAGATTGATGTGCAAAATTTACGATATTTAGGAAAGGTAAAAATAAATAATCAATGGATAAGTTATGATATTTGAAATGTAAGGTTATCAGTGATAGATAACCTTTTTTTGCATGTTGATGGGCAAAATAAGCATCTTAACAATATTAGCTTGATTAAATGAATTATGTTAGAGATAATCACTATGAAAGGAGGAACAATATGAAAATTGTATTTCATCAAAGTCAAGAAAAGAAAGAAACTGAGGTTCATGTTTATTATCATGAACCATTGGATCAGGAAACTAAAGAAATTTGTAAATATTTACAATCATTTTCACAAACTATATTAGCTTATGATAAACAACAGATTTATCATCTTTTGCTTAAAGATATTTATTATATAGAATCGGTGGATGATAAGACATTTCTTTATACGAAAGATCATGTTTATCTATCTAAAAATAAATTATATGAATTAGAAAATTTGTTAAAAAAGACTTCTTTTATAAGAATCAGTAAAAATACAATTATGAATATTCATTATTTAAAATCTGTCAAATCATTGTTGGGTGGAAAAATGGAAGCGACTTTAATCAATCAAGAACATTTAATTATTAATCGTCATTATTTATCAGCATTTAAAAAGAAATTTGGATTATAGGAGGAAAGTATGAAACAAAAAATAATTTTTTTTCTATTATGTGATTGTATTTCTTATACAATTTTATCATTTATCATGTTTATCTTATCTTTTTTTCCATCTCTTGTCATGTCAGGAAGTCATCAAGTTTATATGTCCTTTTTTATAGTGACAACATTTATCGCATTTCTTATCACTCTCACTTATTGTTTTGAATTTTCTTCATTCTGGTTGGAATGCTTGACTCTTTTAACAGAGATTTTTCTTGTTGTATATGGAATAGGGGGAGGCATTTTTCATTGGTTTGAATGGGAATGGGTGTATCTTATTGAAGTGGCATTTATATGTGTTGTTGTATTTTTTATCACTTATATACTGATGTATTATCATGGGCAGTATATCGCTAGAAAGATTAATCAAAGGATTGAGGATGAAAATCATGAAAATTATTGAAGTCAGTCATTTAAAGAAAGCGTATGATCAAGTTCAGGCTGTCAATGATGTGAGCTTTTATGTCAATGAAGGGGAGTTCTTTGCTTTTTTAGGAAGTAATGGTGCTGGAAAAAGCACAACGATTCATATATTATGTACATTATTGAAACCTGATGATGGATATATCACTATTAAAAATTATCAATTAAATAAAGATGATACAAAAATAAGACAATCTATAGGAATTGTATTTCAAAATCATGTATTAGATGATTTATTAACGGTTAAAGAAAATCTAATCACAAGAGCATCTTTGTATTATTCGTCTTATCAAGAAATACAACAAGCTGTACAAAACGTGATGAAAGATTTGAATATTGAAAAATATGCACATCGTTTATATGGAACATTATCGGGCGGTCAAAAAAGATGTTGTGATATTGCTAGAGCTGTAATCCATCAACCTCAAATCTTGTTTTTAGATGAACCGACAACAGGATTGGATCCTCAAAATAAAAGGGATGTATGGGAAATCATCATGCGACTACAAAAGCAAAATCATATGACTATCTTTTTAACAACTCATTATATGGAAGAAACAAATCATGCTGATTATGTTGTGATTATGGATGAAGGAAAAATTGTTGCAAAAGGAACACCACTTCAATTAAAAAATCGTTATACGTATGAAAGATTCATTATTTATACTCAAGATCATTTTTTAAAAGATGATATAAAAGCATGGCCTTATGAGAAGGATATTTATGAAGATTATATTGTCATACATCTTCACCATACAATGGAAGCCTATCAAATTCTGCAACAATGTCAAAATAAAAATATTGATTTTGAAGTTATTAAGGGAACAATGGAAGACGTTTTCATTGCTGTTACAGGAAAGGAGTTAGAAACGTGTTCATATTGACGACAAGAGTCATAAAACTTTTTTTTAGGGATCGTATTGCTGTTTTCTTTTCTTTGCTTTCATCATTTATCATTATTGTTTTATACATTATCTTCTTAGGTCATACATATACATCTTCTATTTCGCAAATTCAAGATACATCACAATTAATGAATCAATGGGTAATGGCAGGGATTTTAGCATCATCTTCTGTTTCTACTACGATTTCAACCTTTAGTATTATGGTGGATGATCGTATCAAAGCAGTTGAAAAAGATTTCTTAGCTTCACCCATACATAGAAATAAAATCATGTTGAGTTATTATGTTGCTGGACTTTTAGTAGGTTATGTGCTATCGCTGCTGACTTTTCTATTTGCGCAAATCTATATTTTGTTAAATGGAGGGACATGGTTCCATTTTTCAACAATTATCAAAATAATTCTTGCTCTCGTTGTTATTGTTGTTATGAATGGAAGTATGATGTTTTGCATCACATCTTTTTTTAAAAGTCATCATGCATTTTCTACTGCCGTGACTCTTATAGGAACATTGATTGGTTTTATGACAGGAATCTATATTCCAATAGGTTCACTACCTGCCAGTTTACAGTGGGTGATTAAGCTTTTTCCTACTTCACATGGAGCTGTGTTATTAAGGCAGATTATGATGGAAACATCTCTTGTAGAAACTTTTCAAAATATACCACATTCGTTTTTAGAACATTTTGAAGAAAGTTTTGGTATTGTTTATTCTTTTGGTCAAATGAAATTGACTCCTTTATTTCATATCATTTATCTTTTTATATTTATTCTTCTTTTTTTAGGGATAGGAATCTATGTTATAAAAAGAATGCATTAACGACACCTTTATAGGTGTTTTTTTATAAAAATATTGTTTGACATGAAAGTTACTCTATGCTAACATGTTGCGTAATGAAGTTAGCTAAAACTAACAATAAAGGAGAAAGATTATGTTTGACAAAAGATTATTAAAAGAAATGCCTCAAGCAAAACCTTATATATATAGACAAGTATTCTGCCAATGGGTGGCTTTGATAATGAATGTTTTGTTTACCATTTTATTATGTTTTTTATTAAGACAAATGTTTATATCTACATTGTCATGGTATCAAATCATTATCACAGTTTTTTTAATGTTTTTATTATTTGGTATAAGAGCATATGTTTTGAAAAAAGCAACACATTATGCATTTCAAGGAGCTAGTCTTGTCAAAAAGACATTAAGACAACGTGTTTTTGAAAAAGTACTGAGCTTGGGAAGTCATTATCAAGATGAAGTGAAAACAAGTGAATTGGTTCAATTATCTGTAGAGGGAATCAATCAGCTGGAAACTTATTTTTCATTATATTTACCACAATTATTTTATAGTGTACTTGCACCTTTCACGTTATTTATTGTGACAGTTTTTTTTGACTGGAAAAGTGGTTTAGTATTATTTATATGTGTTCCTTTGATACCTATATCTATTGTTTTGGTTCAAAAATTTGCTAAAAAATTGTTGGCGAAATATTGGAACAGTTATACAACACTGGGAGATAGTTTTTTAGAAAATCTTCAAGCTTTAACAACATTAAAGATTTATCAAAGTGATGGTTATAAACAACAACAAATGAATCAGGAAGCTGAAAACTTTAGACGTGTCACAATGCGTGTTTTGATTATGCAATTAAATAGTATTAGTGTCATGGATATTGTCGCTTATGGAGGTGCGGGTTTAGGAAGCTATTTTGCGATTATGCATTTTCAAAATCAAACACTTTCATTATTTGGTGCGTTATTTATTTTACTTGTATCTTTTGAATTTTTTATACCTCTTCGTCAGTTAGGTTCCTTTTTTCATATTGCAATGAATGGTATTGCAGCCAGTGAGAAGATTTTTAAGATTTTAGATTTACCTACAACAAAACAAGGAACAGAAACATTATCACAATCATTTGATATATCTTTAGAACATATTGATTTTCAATATGATCAAAATAGAAAGATTCTGCAAGATATTTCATTAACTATTCAATCTCATCAATTTGTTGGAATTGTTGGAAAAAGTGGTTCGGGAAAAAGCACAATTGCGAAATTAATCATGGGATATCATCGTGTTCAAAAAGGACGTTTGGTTATTGGCCAACATGTTCGTGAATCTATTATAGATAGTGATTTTATGAATCATGTCATGTATGTTACGCATGATCCAATGATTTTTAAAGGCACTGTTCGTGAAAATCTTGATATTTTTTCAAAATATACAGATGAACAGCTATGGTCAGTTTTAGAAAAAGTGCGTTTAGCTCCATTTTTTAAGACTCAAAATGGATTAGATACGTTTTTACAAGAAAATGGGAGTAATTTATCAGGCGGACAGAAACAACGTTTAAATCTTGCTAGAGCTTTATTAAAAGATAGTGATGTTTATATTTTTGATGAAGCCACAAGTAATATTGATGTTGAAAGTGAAAATCATATTTTAAAGATGATTCAAGAATTGGCTCAAATCAAAACTGTCATTCTCATTACACATCGTTTACAAAGTGTTGTTGAATGTGACAATATTTATGTTCTTCAACAAGGAAGATTAGTAGAACAAGGCACACATCATTTCTTATTACAACAACATGGATTGTATCAGACAATGTATCAAACACAACAGGAACTGGAGGTTTATAGTCATGAATAATATACAATTGATATGGAAAATGTTGAAACTTGTTAAACCATTGACACTTCCTATGATAGGTGCTGTGTGTTTGGGAGTGCTAGGTTTTTTATGTGCTATTGGTATCCCTGTTATTTCAGTGATGGCTATTTTACAGGTGACAGGCATGTATGCACATTTTCCTCTTTCATGGGTATTCTTGATTTTGCTTGGGATGGCACTATTAAGAGGAATTCTTCATTATGGTGAGCAGGCATTGAACCATTATATTGCTTTCAAGCTTTTAGCCATCATTCGCGATCATGTTTATACTGCTTTAAGACGACTAGCTCCAGCAAAATTAGATGGTAAAGATAAAGGGAATCTGATTTCCATTATCACAAATGATGTTGAATTATTGGAAGTTTTTTATGCCCATACAATATCACCTGTTTTGATTGCTTTACTCACTTCACTTTTCTTATTGAAACTTTTTGCCCATTTACATATCATCGCCATGGCGATTGCTTTGATTGCCTATTTAACAATGGCCATTGTGATACCTTTTTATGTTCATCATCAAGGAAGTCAGATTGGTCAAAAAAATCGAGATGAAATTGGCCATATGAGCAGCTTCTTATTAGAAAGTTATCGTGGTTTAAGTACATTACTTCAATATAATGCAGGTTCTTTTCGTTTGAAACAATTGATACAAAAAAGTGATGATATTGAAAGCCTGCAAGGTCAGATGAAAAATATTGAATCTTACCAATTGATTCTTTCGCAATTATTGATTTCTATTTCAGCAGTTGTGATGTTTGTTATAATGTATAGTCTTTATTTAGAAAATCAGGTCAATATATATCATGTTATAACAGCGGTAGTCATGATGCTATCAAGCTTTGGACCAGTTATGGCTTTGTCTAATCTTGCAAATAATCTGTTATCGACACTGAGCAGTGGACGTCGTGTGATGGCGCTTTTAGAAGAAAAAGAGTTGATTTGTGAAGTGACAGGACAAGAAGATATTGATTTTGATGATATACATGTGCAAGATGTTTCGTTTTCCTATAATCAAAATGATCCTATTTTGCAAAATCTCTCTCTTGATTTTCATAAAGGGGCGGTTACAGGGATTATTGGAAAAAGTGGCAGTGGAAAGTCAACATTATTAAAATTACTGATGCGTTTTTATGATCCGGATCAAGGAACAATCTGTATTGGTCAAACATCATTGCCTCATATAAATACTTCTCATATGCGTCATATGTTTGCTTATGTGACACAGGAAACGGTATTATTTCATGATACGATTGAAAATAATATTAAGATTGCAAAACTCGATGCTACAAGTGATGAGATTCAAGAAGCTTGCCAAAAAGCCAGCTTGCATGATTGGATTATGTCTTTACCTGAGGGATATCAAACGCCTATTAGTGAACTTGGAAGTTCTTTATCTGGTGGAGAAAAACAAAGAATAGCTTTAGCAAGAGCGTTTTTAAGTCAAGCAGAGTGTATTTTATTAGATGAGCCAACAAGTAATCTGGATGTTTTAAATGAAGGGATTATTTTAAAAGCTTTACAAAATGAAAAAGAAAGAACGATTATTTTGGTTTCGCATCGTGAATCTACAATGAAAATTGTTCAGCGAATCATTCAAATGGATCAAGGTAGGGTGAGTTAATGAATGTAGAGAAGAAACGTCAAAAAGAAATTCAAATTGTCACTTTAATGATTCGACTTTATTGTCGGCATCATGATGATATTGATGAAGAAGAATTGATTTCATATGCAACAAAACGTATTGAAAAGTGTCCTATGATGAAAGAAAAGACGTTTTGTAGTCAATGTCGCATTCATTGTTATGAAAAAACAATGCAAAAACAAATTAAACAGGTCATGCGTTATAGTGGACCAAGAATGATTTTTTATCATCCTTTGTTAGCTTTACGCCATGCCTTGAAAATCTAGGAGGAAATTATGCGTTATATATATTTACTTATTGGTATGATCAGTTTAGGTTTAGGATGTATAGGTATTGTCTTGCCTATTTTACCAACGACTCCCTTTTTGTTGCTGGCAGGGTTCTGCTTTGCGCGTAGTTCTCAACGTATGCATCGCTGGTTTGTATCATCAAAACTCTATCAAAAGCATCTTGAATCTTTTGTGAAAAGGCGTGCAATGACAGTCAAAACAAAAGTATATATTTTAAGTTTTGCCAGTCTGATGCTAGCATTTCCTTTGTTTTTAACAGAGAATTTATTTTTGAAAATCTTTATATTGAGTTTATATTGTTTTAAGTATTATTATTTTCTCTTTAAAATTGAAACGATCAAAATATCTCATGAAATATAAAAAGCACACCCTCAGATGTGCTTTTTATATGGTTTAATCACTAATAACTGTTACATTAGTAG
>CALVFK010000066.1 GCA_944326805.1 uncultured Massilimicrobiota sp.
CCAAACATTTCAGATAAAGGTACACTTGCTTGTACTAAAACAGCATTTCCTCTTTCTTCTTGTCCTTCAATCATACCACGTCTAGAAGAAATATCTCCCATAACGCTTCCTAAATATTCAGAAGGTGCAGTGACTTCTACAGCCATAATTGGTTCCAAGATAACTGGATCACATTTTTTACCAGCTTCTTTTAATGCTAAACTTGCAGCTACCTTATATGCCATTTCAGAAGAATCGACATCGTGGTAAGAACCATCGAATAATGTTGCTTTAATATCTAATACTGGATATCCAGCAATCATACCATTATCTAATGCTTCTTCAAGCCCAGCTTTAACAGAACCAATATATTCTCTAGGGACAGTTCCACCAACTACAGCATCAACGAATTCAAATCCTTTACCTTCATTTGGTTCGAATTTAATCCATACATGTCCGTATTGTCCACGTCCACCAGACTGACGTACGAATTTACCTTCACAATCAGCAGTTTTTCTAATTGTTTCACGATAAGCAACTTGTGGTGCCCCAACATTAGCTTCTACTTTATATTCTCTCTTTAAACGATCTACGATAACGTCTAAGTGTAATTCCCCAACTCCAGCAATAATTGTATCACCAGTTTCTGGATTTGTAGTTACTCTAAATGTAGGGTCTTCTTCAGCCAATCTTGCTAAACCGTTACTTAATTTATCTTGATCTTGTTTTGTTTTTGGTTCAATTGCTAATTCGATAACTGGTTCTGGGAATTCCATTTTTTCTAAGATAATGAAATTCTTTTCATCACAGATAGTATCCCCAGTTGTTGTATTTTTAAATCCAACAGCTGCAGCAATATCTCCAGCGTAAACTTCACTAATTTCTTTACGTGTATTGGCATGCATCTGTAAGATACGTCCTAAACGTTCTTTTTTATCTTTTGAAGAGTTTAAAACATATGATCCAGATTCAATATGTCCTGAATATACACGGAAGAATGTTAATTTACCAACAAATGGGTCAGCCATAATTTTAAATGCTAATGCAGAGAATGGCTCATCATCACTTGCATGTCTTTCAATTTCGTTACCATCTTCATCTTCACCTTTAATTGATGGAACATCAGTAGGTGCAGGTAAGAAATCAATAACAGCATCTAACATTAACTGTACACCTTTATCTTTATAAGCAGATCCACATAATACTGGGAATAATTCAACAGCTAATACTCCTTTACGGATTGCTGCTTTAATTTCTTCTTCAGTAACTGGTTCTTCTTCTAAGACTTTCATCATTAAATCATCATCAAAAGATGCTGCAGAATCAATCATTTTTTGACGATATTCTTCTGCTTGTGCTTTCATATTTTCAGGAATTTCAGAGTAAACGACGTTTTCACCCTTTGCACCTTCAAAATGAACAGCTTTCATTTTAATTAAATCAATAACACCTTCAAATGTATCCTCAGCACCAATAGGTAATTGAATAGCTACAGCATTAGCATCTAATCTTTTACCAATAGATTCAACAGACATTAAGAAATCAGCACCTGTTGCATCCATTTTGTTACAGAAAACAATTCGAGGTACTCCATAAGTTGTTGCTTGACGCCAAACAGTTTCTGTTTGTGGTTCAACACCAGCTTTAGAGTCCAATACAGTAACAGCACCATCAAGTACACGTAAAGAACGTTCAACTTCAACAGTGAAATCGACATGGCCTGGTGTGTCAATAATATTAACACGGTATCCATTCCATTGAGCAGTTGTAGCTGCTGAAGTAATTGTAATACCACGTTCTTGCTCTTGTTCCATCCAGTCCATTTGTGAAGCACCATCATGTGTTTCACCAATTTTATGAATTTTTCCAGTGTAATAAAGAACACGTTCAGTTGTTGTTGTTTTACCAGCATCAATGTGAGCCATGATTCCTATATTACGAGTTTTTTCTAACGAAAATTCACGAGCCATATTTTTCTCCTTTCCAATAATCCTCTAAATAGTTATATTACCAACGGAAATGTGCAAATGCTTTATTTGCTTCAGCCATCTTATGAGTATCTTCTTTCTTTTTCACAGAAGCACCAGTTCCATTAGAGGCATCAATAATTTCATTAGCAAGACGATCAATCATACTTTTTTCATTTCTTAAACGAGAATAGTTAACTAACCATCTTAATCCTAATGTCATTCTTCTTTCTGGAGATACTTCAACAGGTACTTGATAGTTAGCTCCACCAATACGTCTTACTTTTAATTCAAGTACAGGCATAATGTTGTTGATTGCTTGATCAAATACTTCCATTGCAGGATTTCCAGTTTTTTCTTCAACTTTTTTAAATGCTTCATATAAGATGTTTTGAGCAACACCTTTTTTCCCATCAAGCATAATATTGTTAATTAATTTTGTTACTACCTTTGAATTATAAATTGGATCAGGTAGTACATCTCTTTTTGCTACACGTCCTCTTCTTGACATCAGTTTTTCCTCCTATCTCTTATTTTTTAGGTTTTTTAGCTCCATAACGAGAGCGTCCTTGCATACGATCTTTTACACCAGCACAGTCCATAGTACCACGAATAATATGATAACGAACCCCTGGTAAGTCCTTAACACGTCCTCCACGAATTAACACAACACTGTGTTCCTGTAAGTTGTGCCCAATTCCTGGAATATACGCAGTTACTTCCATTCCGTTTGATAAACGAACACGGGCATATTTACGTAAAGCAGAGTTAGGTTTCTTTGGTGTCATAGTGGCAACACGAGTACAAACACCACGTTTTTGAGGTGAACTAATATTAGTTGGTTTCTTTAATAATGAGTTATAACCTCTATTTAACGCAGGTGATTTTGATTTTGATGTTTTTTCACTACGTCCTTTTCTGACTAATTGATTAATTGTAGGCATGCTTTTCTCCTTTCCTTTCTTCTTAACACACAATTCCGGGTGTTTCAATTTTTAATGAGATAAAATGCACTCTTCGTCGAGTACCGAGTGAAATTATATACGACAATATATATAAAGTCAATACTTTTTTATTTTTTTAGCCCATTTTTCAATTAAAAACAAGACCTAAATTCAGGTCTTGTTTTTTAATTTATTCTGCTGATATAAATTCTTCATCAATTTCACTACTACTTAATAAATTTTCTGACAAAGTTTCAGCTTTCAAATGTTCTGCTTCTTCTAATTCTTTTTCTTTACGTGCTTCCTCTAACTCTCTTGCAATCTTTTCAGGTGACTTTAAAGGTCCTCTTAACCCTGTTCCAGCAGGCAATAATTTACCAATGATAACATTTTCTTTTAGACCTCTTAGTTCATCAATTTTTCCTTTAATTGCAGCATCCGTTAAGATTTTTGTTGTTTCCTGGAATGAAGCGGCAGATAAGAACGATTCAGTTTCTAATGAAGCTTTTGTAATACCTAACAGAATTGGTCTTGCAACAGCAGGATGTTTTCCAGCTTTTAAAACTTCTTTATTCAATTCTGTAAATTTTTGAACATTAATATGAGTACCAGGTAAAGCTCCAGTATCCCCACCTTCAACAATTCTCATCTTTTTCAACATTTGATGGATAATAACTTCAATATGTTTATCAGAAATTTCAATACCTTGTAAACGATAAACCTTTTGAACTTCTTTTAAAATATAATTCTCTACAGCTTTGACATCGGCAACAGCTAATAGTTCTTTTGGATCAATTGACCCTTCTGTAATTTTCGAACCAATATTGACTTCATCACCAACAGAAACTCTTAATTTAGCACCATATGGCGTTAAATAACTTCTTGTTTCTAATAAATTTGAAACAACAACTTCAGCTCTACCATTGTTATCGATGATATTAGAAACTTCACCATCAATTTCAGAAATAATAGATTTTGCTTTTGGGTTTCTTGCTTCGAACAACTCTTGAATACGAGGTAAACCTTGAGTGATATCGGCACCACCGGCAACCCCACCCATGTGGAACGTACGCATTGTTAACTGAGTACCAGGTTCTCCAATAGATTGAGCAGCCATAATACCAATCGCTTCACCTAATTCAACTTGTTCTCCTGTTGCTAAGTTACGACCATAACATTTTCTACAAATTCCATTTTTAGCTTTACATCCAAAGATTGAACGAATTTCAACTTCTTTAATTCCAGCATCAGTAATATTTTTAGCAATTGCTTCATCAATCATTTCACCAGCTTTAACAAGCACTTCTCCCGTTTCTGGGTGAACAATATCCTTTTGAGAATAACGTCCCACTAAGCGGTCATATAATGGTACAATTACAGAATTATCAGATGTGTTATACAGTTCAGTTACAACAAATCCTTGATCTGTACCACAATCATCCTCAGTAACAATGACTTCTTGAGCAACATCAACCAAACGTCTTGTCAAATATCCTGAATCGGCAGTCTTTAAGGCTGTATCAGTAGATCCTTTACGAGCACCATGTGTTGAGATAAAGAATTCAGATGCTGTTAAACCTTCTCTAAATGAAGATTTGATAGGCAACTCAATTGTTTCACCTTTTGGATTAGACATCAATCCACGCATACCTACTAACTGTGTAAAGTTCGAGATATTACCACGTGCTCCTGAATCAGACATAATGAAGATTGGGTTACGATCATCCGCTTCAAATTCTTCCTTAACAACAGCCTGAACTTGATCTTTAACTGATTCCCATAACTTAATAACGATATTATGTCTTTCTTCGTCAGTAATCTTTCCTTTTCGATACAATTTCTTAATCACTTCTAGTTTTTCATCAGCTTCATCAAATAATACATATTTACTTTGAGGAACCTGAATATCATATACTGAAACAGTGATACCAGCAATTGTAGAATAATAGAACCCTTGATCCTTTAACTTATCCAACATAGCTGTTGTGTCACTAATCTTTGTAGGATCGAACATTTCGTTAATGATATTTCCTAAAGCTTTTTTACCTAATGGTTTAATTAAAGGCTGTGCTTTAATATGCGCTTTAATATCAGTTCCCATTGGCACAAAATATTTATCTGGTGTAGCTACTAAATTTTCTTTACTTGAATCATTGATAAATGGGAAGGCCCCATCAAAAATCTGGTTAAAGATTATTTTACCAACACTTGTAATTAAATAACTATTATTTTGCTTTTCAGTAAATGTCTTATTTTTTAAAGATTTTCCTCTAATCGCAATTCTTGTGTGTAAGTGCACAGTTTTTGCATCATATGCCATTAAAACTTCATTCACATCAGCAAAAACAGTTCCTTCACCAACAGCTCCTTCATCTTCTAATGTTAAGTAATAGTTACCTAGCACCATATCCTGTGAAGGTGTAACGATAGGTTTACCATCTTTTGGCCCTAAGATATTGTGAGAACCTAACATTAACTGTCTAGCTTCTTGAATTGCTTCTTCACCTAAAGGAACATGGACAGCCATCTGGTCACCATCAAAGTCAGCGTTGAACGCTGGACATACTAATGGATGCAGACGAATAGCACGTCCTTCAACCAACTTAGGTTCGAAAGCCTGAATCCCTAATCTATGCAATGTAGGGGCACGGTTTAATAAGACTGGATGTTCTTTAATGACTTCTTCAACAATTGGCCAAATCACATCATCCATCTTATCAATTAATCTTTCAGCAGCTTTAATATTTGTTGCTATTTGTTCTCTTACTAATCCACTAATAACAAATGGTTTGAATAAGTTTAAAGCCATTTCACGTGGAATACCACATTGATACATCTTTAAATCTGGACCAACAGCGATAACTGAACGTCCTGAATAATCAACACGTTTTCCAAGTAAGTTTTGACGGAAACGTCCTTGTTTTCCTTTTAGCGTATGACTTAATGATTTTAATGGTCTTCCCCCAGCCCCAGTAATCGGTTTAGAGCGACGTCCATTATCAATTAATGCATCTACTGCTTCCTGTAACATACGCTTTTCGTTTTGAACAATAATAGAAGGTGTTCCTAACTCTAACAACTTTTTCAAACGATTATTACGTGTAATAACACGACGATATAAATCATTTAAATCACTTGTCGCAAAACGCCCACCATCCAATTGTAACATCGGTCTTAAATCAGGTGGAATAACTGGAAGAACATCTAAAATCATCCATTCTGGTTGATTATGAGAAGTTCTAAATGCTTCAATAGCTTCAAGTCTTTTTAATAATTTTGAACGTCTTTGTCCTTGAGCTTCTTTTAGGTCTCTCGTTACTAATTCAAATTCTTCATCCAGATCAACTTTTTGAAGCAAGATTTTAATCGCTTCTGCTCCTGTTTTAGCCTCAAATTGATGCCCAAATTTTTCATAACAGTTACGATAATCTCTTTCAGATAAAACTTGTTTATATTCTAAAGGTGTACTTCCCTTATCAGTAACAACATAAGAAACAAAATAAATAATTTCTTCAAGTTGCTTAGGTGTCATATCAAGAATAAGCCCCATTCTTGATGGAATACCCTTTAAATACCAGATATGTGCTACCGGTGTCGCAAGTTCAATATGTCCCATACGTTCACGACGAACAGATGATTTTGTGACTTCAACACCACAGCGATCACAGACAACACCTTTATATCTTACTTTCTTATATTTTCCACAGCTACATTCCCAATCCTTAGATGGTCCAAAGATTTTTTCACAAAACAGACCATCTTTTTCTGGTTTTTGGGAACGATAATTAATAGTTTCAGGTTTTTTAACTTCACCATAAGACCATTCACGAATTTTTTCTGGAGAAGCTAATCCAATTTGGATTGCTGAAAAGTTATTGACGTCTGCCATGTGAGTCCCTCCTATTCTTCGTTGCTTTCTTCATCTTCATCATCAAAAAGATCATCAAATGCAGAATCTAAATCACCATCATCAAATGATTCATCTTCTTCTACAAAATTTCCTTCTACTTCCTCTTCCACAACTTCTTCAGTAACTTCTTCTGGAGTTGTATCAATTGAAGTTGGGAAACGACGTTCTTCATCTTCAATTTTTCTTTCATCAAGTTCATTACCATTTTCATCTAACATACGAATATCTAATGCAAGAGCTTGTAACTCTTTCTTCAATACTCTAAATGATTCTGGTAATCCTGGTTCAGGAAGTTTTTGTCCCTTAACAATAGCTTCATATGTTTTTACACGTCCGACAACGTCATCTGATTTCACTGTTAAGATTTCACGTAATGTGTATGCAGCACCATAAGCTTCAAGTGCCCAAACTTCCATTTCCCCAAATCTTTGTCCACCATTTTGTGCTTTACCACCTAATGGTTGTTGAGTAACTAATGAGTATGGACCTACTGATCTTGCATGTAATTTATCATCAACCATGTGTGCAAGTTTAATCATATACATGACACCTACAGATACAGGCGAATCAAAATACTCACCAGTACGACCAGAAATGACTGGTTGTTTACCATCAATTGGCATACCAGCTTCTAACATAATGTTTTCCAAATCCTTTGCATTAATTCCATCAAAGGCTGGAGTTGCATAATATAAACCTAATTCTTTTGCTGCATATCCTAAATGCACTTCAAGAACTTGTCCAATGTTCATACGAGATGGTACCCCTAATGGATTTAACATGATATCTAATGGTGTTCCATCTTCTAAGTGTGGCATATCTTCAATTGGTAAAATCTTAGAGATGACCCCTTTATTACCATGACGACCTGCCATTTTATCTCCTTCAGAAATCTTACGTTTTTGTACGATATAAACTTTAACAACTTTATTAACACCTGGTTGTAATTCATCTCCATTTTTTCTAGAGAAGACCTTTATATCATGAACAATACCTGCCCCACCATGAGGAACTCTTAATGAATTATCTTTAACTTCTCTAGATTTTTCACCAAAGATAGCTAATAATAATTTTTCTTCTGCAGATAATTCTGCTTGACCTTTAGGTGTAACTTTACCAACTAAAATATCCCCCTCTTTCACTTCAGCACCAATCATGATGATACCTTCGCTATTCAAGTTTTTACGTGCATCTTCTCCCACGTTAGGAATATCTCTTGTAATTTCTTCAGGACCTAATTTTGTATCACGACATTCAATACTATATTCTTCGATATGAATAGAAGTATAAACATCTTCTTTAACCAATCTTTCAGACATGATAACAGCATCTTCATAGTTATAACCATTCCATGTCATGAATCCAACTAAAACGTTTTGTCCAAGAGCCAATTCTCCTTGTTCCATAGATGGACCATCAGCTAAGATTTGTCCCTTATAAACTTTATCTCCAGCTTTAACAATTGGTTTATGATTAATACATGTACCTGCGTTTGAAATAGCAAATTTTGTTAATCTATATTTATGTGGACCTTCGTCCTCTTCTACAATAATTTTCTTTGCGTCAACATAAGTGACAATACCATCTTTTTTAGCAACAACTGCTGCTCCTGAATCTCTTGCGGCTTGATATTCCATACCAGTTCCAACAAATGGTGTATGTGGATCTAGCAATGGTACAGCTTGACGTTGCATGTTGGCACCCATTAAGGCACGAGTTGCATCGTCGTTTTCAAGGAACGGAATACATGATGTAGCGACTGAAACGATTTGTTTTGGTGAAATATCAATAAAATCAACTTCTTCAGGCTTAGCCATAATGTTTTCACCTAAATGACGAGCAATAACTTGTTCATCTAAAATTTTACCGGTTTCATCGATTTTAACTTTTGCTTGTGCAATAATATAATTTTTCTCTTCATCAGCTGTTAAATAACGTACATCATCTTCATCAATGATACTATTATTAACCTTACGATAAGGTGTTTCAATAAATCCAAATTTATTAATCTTTGCATAAGAAGCAAGTGTTGAAATCAACCCGATGTTTGGACCTTCAGGTGTTTCAATTGGACAAATACGACCATAGTGAGATGGGTGAACGTCACGCACTTCATAACCAGCTCTATCTCTTGATAAACCACCTGGTCCTAATGCAGATAAACGACGTTTATTTGTTAATTCGGCAAGTGGATTGATTTGATCCATGAATTGAGATAATTGTGATGACGAGAAGAACTCTTTCATAGCGGCAGTTAATGGTCTAATGTTTGTTAGTGATTGAGGAGTTACGCTATCTGCTTCAGATAATGACATTCTCTCTTTAACAACTCTTTCCATTCTTGATAAACCAATTCTAAATTGATTTTGAATTAATTCACCAACAGAACGTACACGTCTATTTCCTAAGTGATCAATATCGTCTAATAACCCAATTCTACTCATTAAATTAACTCTATCGTCAGAAGCTAAATCTAATGAATCATAAATATCTACTAAGTTCAACATATATGAATATGCTGCTAACATATCAGAAATTGTTACGAACTTATAATCTAATGATAAATCAGTACCAACAACTCTCATCTTCTTAGTGCGGCTTTCATCTACATACACTTCAATAACTTGAATAGCTCCATGA
>CALVFK010000067.1 GCA_944326805.1 uncultured Massilimicrobiota sp.
AAACCAAGTCCTCCAGATTGAGGTGCAGTTGTAACCATTGGATAATCCGTTGAATCTTCAGCAATCAGCATAACACCAGGAAATAATCCATTCATATGTGAATTCATACGTTTCATAAATTCAATAGCACCATCATTGACACCACGTTCCTTATTTCCTTTCCAATAAATCAAATTACTAATCGCATCAAAACGAATACCATCCACATGAAAGTAATGCGCCCAGAAATGAACAGAAGACATCAAGAAACTACGGACTTCTTCTCTACCCAAGTCAAAATAACAGCTATCCCATTCTGTATATCTTAAATTAATATCTGGGTATTCATAAACAAAGCCACCATCAAACTGATGTAACCCATGTCCATCTTTAACAAAATGAGCCGGTACAAAATCCATAATGACACCAATATTATTTTTATGACAAGCATTGATAAATGCCATTAATTGTTTTGGATTCCCATAACGACTTGTTGCACTAAAATATCCTGTTGCCTGATATCCCCACGAACCATCAAAAGGAAATTCAGTTAAAGGCATTAATTCAATATGTGAGAACCCATTTTCTACAACATAAGGAATGATCTGATCAATCATTTCTTCATAGCTGTAATATTCACCATCTTCTTCATCAGTAAAATCCTTTTTCATTTTCCATGAACCAATATTCGCTTCATAGATATTCAAAACTTTATCAAAATTCTTTGTACGCTTATTCAACCAGCGTTTATCAGCCCATCTAAAACCATCAATCTTATAAACTTTAGATGCTGTTCCCGGTCTTAATTCACTAAAGAAAGCATATGGATCGGCACGATCCACCCAAGAACCATTAGGTGTTTCAATACGATATTTATATGTATCATATTGTTTGATTTTAGGAATAAATAAAGTATATATACCACCATCTGTATATTTTTCCATATAGTGATTTTCCCCATTCCATTTGTTGAAATCACCTACAACCTGCACACTTCTAGCATTTGGAGCATAAACAGTAAATCTTACACCTTTTTGCCCATCCATTTCTTCAAAATGTGCACCAAAAACTTTATACATCTCTAAACAGTTTCCTTCATGGAAAAGTTGAATCAAAAAGTTATCTAATTGTGCCATAATCAAACCCCTTTCATAGTTTTTATTATACATGAAAACGCTTAAAAAAGCACTCTTTTTATTTATAGGGCATAAACAAAAAAAGAAATACAAGAATACATATAAAAATTCTCAATATTTCTTTTGCCTTTACAACTGATTAAATATATCAGAAATTTTAACTCATTCCTTATAACTGTTAACTTTTATTCTTCAATATCTATAATAAAAAAGATTCGAAATTTAACTATCGAATCCTTATAGTATTCATAAACTCTTATATTTTTTGATTATCTTCTTTAATAAATTCAATAACATCATTAGGTGTACAATCTAATGCCATGCATAACTTTTCCAATGTAAAAGTTGAAATTCCTTTTCCATGTTTAATATTATGAATTGTTCTTGAATTCAATCCATGAACATGAATCAAAGTATATGTTGTTATGGATTTATCTTTCATTGTCTTAAATAATGGAGCATAACTAATCATCGTATCACAACCTTTATAATATTATGCCCATTTCTTAAGATGATGAATATATTGAAAAAAGTAACTACAAAACATCAAGACAATAATAAAAAGCATGATATCAAATCATACTTTCTATTAAAACATTAATCATGAATTGTAATAGCCTGTTGTGGACATGTTATTTCATACATATGACAATAGATACAAAATACTCCCTGAAAAACAGGATATCTCTCATCATCTGTTGTCACATCACCCATTGGGCATGTATCAACATAACAACTACAGCAAATACACTTTTCACGATTCAGTTCAAAAGCTGAATTCATCTTTTCTTCTCGTTATTTTACAATGACTTCACTGACATCTTTTAATAAAATAGAATATGTGCCATCTTCCTGTTTAACCTTTTCCACCTTATCACCAGAAAGATATTCTTCAATTGGTAAACTAATCTCAATTTCATCATCCAATACAAGTTTACATTTATCCATAGCTGTTAATGATAAACTTTCAATCTGATCTTCTTCACCAATTCCTAAATCCTTCATCATGATTTCACTTTCTTCTTGTGCCTGTCCATCTTTTTCTAATACCTTTTTGACAATTTCCAAAGGTTTAACAGGTTGATTGGTATCAATTTTTTCCTGTATTTCATGTTTCATTAAAGGTAAAGCTTTTCCATCATTGACATTATAAATATCATCCATCTTTCTGACAACTTTTTTCATGGTTGATATTTTCTGTTTATCTGTCAGCTTTTCTTCACCTTTAATCCACTGTGCATTTAAATAAAAATCCAATTTTCCATCAATGGTATATTTCTTTTCAATTAAAAATAACTTTTTCGCATCCACATTCACAATAATCGCTTCATCTACCGGTGAACCCATTGTTGGTAAAACCTGTTTTTTAGTAATACGAATATTGTTTTCATCAATCACACTCATGGGAATATAACGATAATTCAGTTTTAAAGCACCGACATATCTTTCCCCATTTTTATAACAATCTACAAATAAAACATTACTATTAGGCATTTCTTCAATCACTGAGCCTAAAGCAAATAATTTATCCGTCATTTCATGAGCCTGTTTGATAAATTCTTCTTGACTTTCTATCATTTTTTCACTTCTTAACATCATCTCATGTAAAGATCCAACCGTTAATTCTTTTAAGGAAGGAGAATTTAAGGCTTTCTCTACTTTCTTACGATAATAATCTATAGATGTTTCATTCATATCTACAAAATCAGTAGAATGATAAATCTTACGATGTTCAAAATCCAGCATATGCATTAATATTTTATTGATTACAATTGTATTCACATTATCACCCTGCAAAATTATAACATATTTCTTTATCGAAGACATTAAATACTTTATAATTATATCGAGGTGATGAACTATGAAGATTGTAATTGCTCCAAGCAAGACAATGAAATATCAAAATATATCTTTTAATCCAACTGAACTCTTATTTCCTGATCAGACACAGTATTTACATACTGTTCTCCAACAATATAATGAAGAACAGCTTTGTGAACTCATGAAAATATCTTATAAACAGGCCACCCAAGTTTATCAATATTATCATAAAGAACAAACTGCCTATCCAGCTTTATCTTTTTATCAAGGAACTGTTTTCAAACAACTTGAATTGACTTCATATAGAGACCATCATGACTATTTATCAAAGCATTTATGTATCTTAGATGCTTACTATGGCATTTTAAAATACAATACAATGATTACACCCTATCGTTTAGATATGACAATGAAACCCCAAAACATTAATCTTTATGAATATTGGTATACACCTTTATATCAGTATTTTGAACAAGATGATTTTATTATTTCATTAGCGTCTAAAGAATTTACAAGTATGTTAAGACATCCACATATTTATTTCATTGATTTTATCATCATCAATCAAGGAAAAATCAAAAGAAATGCGATGATTATCAAAAAAGCCAGAGGTCAAATGTTAAATCAAATGATTTTAAATGAGATCAAAACATTGGATGAATTGAAAACACTTCATATTGATGGTTTTACATATCAGCCAGATTATAATCAAGAAGGGACTCTTGCCTTCGTCAAAAATATGTAAAGGAGAATGTTATGTTAAAAAGTGAAAAAGTTATTATCATTGGAATTGGGTCTTTTATTGGATTATTTATCTTGAACTCTTATTTTTTATCTTATATTCTATCATTTCTTATTGTAGGTGGAGATGAATATGTACTCTCCTATCTGATGCCCATATATAGTGGGATTGCGCTTATTGGGGCTATTATTATTTGTTGTAGCTATATAATTATTAAAAAAATAAATCAACTGAGGGAGGAAATAAACAAGTGATAACAATCCGTCATGAAACACCTGACGATTACACAATCGTAGAAAACATTATTAGACAATCCTTTTATAATGTTTATATGCCTGGATGTTATGAACATTATTTAGCCCATATTATTCGTCAACATGAAGATTTTATCCATGAACTAGACTTTGTATTAGAAAAAGATGGAGAAATTATTGGTCAAATCATGTATACCAAAGCAAAACTTATAGATGAAAATAAAAATGAAAAAGTTGTTTTAACCTTTGGCCCTGTCTGTATTTTACCTGAATATCAAAAGCAGGGGTATGGCAAAACATTAATTGAACATTCTATACATAAAGCCTCTCAGCTTGGATATGACACCATTGTGATTATGGGACACCCTCGAACATATGTTCGTTTGGGATTTCAAAGTTGTAAAGATTTTCATGTCAGTCTGGAAAATGGAAAATATCCCACAGCATTGCTTATTAAAACCTTGATTCCTCACGTCTTAGATAACCATTCTTGGATTTATTATGAAAGTCCAGCTATGACATTTGATCTTCAAGTTGCGAAAGCTTTTGATGATTCCTTAGAAAAAATAGAAAAGAAACATCTTGCCAGTCAAGATGAATTTGCGATTATCAGTCGCTCATTTATAGAATAAATATGCAAGTTACCGTAACTATTGATCGTCCTATGGGCAGTTTTCACCCTCAGCATAAAAATCTATATTATCCTATTAACTATGGATACATCGAAGGAATCATGGGTGGTGATGGAGAATATCAAGATGCTTATGTCATAGGTGTTGATACACCTTTATCTCATTTTACAGGAAAAGTCATTGCTATTATTCATCGTTTCAATGATAACGAAGATAAATGGGTTGTTGCTCCTGTATCAAAAAACTATACAAAAAAAGAAATAGAACACTATGTCTATTTCCAAGAATAATTCTAACGACTCCCAAAAAAGGAATCGTTTTTTTATTTCACTAAATAATGATATTGCATACCTTCACGAATATCTTTTGATGGTTGACCAAGTTTTTCTAAAATGGTATAAGCAAATTCTAAAGCAGCAGCTGGTCCACGTCCTGTAATAATATTCTGATCACAGCATACCAGAACATCTTGATGAATACCTGAAGGTATTTCCTTTTCAAATCCAGGATAACATGTAAATTTTTTTCCTGCAACAACATCTGCTTTTTCTAATGAAATAGGTCCTGCACAAATGGCAGCAATCCATTTCTTTTGTTGATTAAATGTTTTCAAAATATCAATAACTCTTTCATCATCACGAAGTGAAGTCGCCCCTGGTAATCCTCCTGGTAATACAACGATATCAGCTTCATATACACTTTCATCAAACATCTGATCAGCTTTTATCTCAATACCATGAGAACTTGTCACTGACAAGGCATCCATTCCTATCATCTGGCATGTGATATTTGCACGTCTTAAAACATCTACAACACTCAGTGCTTCTAATTCTTCAAAACCATCCTTTAACAAAACAACTGCTTTCATCTGATCTCCTCCTCTTTTTTATTATTTTAGCATATTTTTTTTAATAAACAATGAACTACACTTTTAGAAATAATTATGTTATGATTAAGAACATAAAAGAAGGTGTATCTATGATTGACAAAACTCAGATTGTAAAAAAGAATAAAACAATTTTTTATTTAACATATGCTATTTTATTAGCTTTTGTTGTTTTTAATTATGAAACTGTTTTTACCATATTAAGTGATATTTTGTCACTTGCAATGCCATTTTATATTGCGATTGTCATTGCTTTCATTTTAAATATTCCTATGCGTAATATTGAACATTTATATGGTAAGAAAATAAAACGTCAAAGTTTAAAAAGAGGTTTAAGTATAGCAACTACATTATTATTAGCTGTTATTTTAATTATTCTCTTTTCATCATTCATTATTCCTAGACTTGGTGAAAGTATTGCTTTAATTATTACAAATATTTTTAATTATGCAAATCGTCTTGTCACAATGATTAATGATGCATTAGCACATTTTAATATTAATTATGCGATTAACTATGATTCTATTCAAGAAACACTGACGAATCTTGATTTAAATCATCTTCTTTCACAAAGTGGAAATTTATTAGGAAATGCTGGTATTAATATTATTTTTCAATCAATTGGTATTTTTGGTGTTTTTATTAATACAATCACATCTTTTATTATGGCTATCTATTTATTAGCCAATAAAGAAGCACATCTTAGACAATTGAAAAAAGTTGTCACTTTCCTTTTTGGTTATCATCGTTCATTAGTTATCTTTGATATTGGAGCAGAAGCCAATCATTACTTTAACGGCTTTGTTTCTGGACAATTACTAGAAAGCTGTATTTTAATGTTTTTAATGTATGTTGGTTTTAAAATAACAGGTCTTCCTTTCCCAGAATTAATTGCCTTCATTATAGGACTTGCCAGTTTAATTCCAATGTTTGGAGGATATTTTGGTTTTGCGGTTGGTTTTATTCTTGTTTTAGCTGTTAATTCTACTCAAGCTATTATCTTTACAATTTGTTTTGTGATTATTCAACAGTTTGAAGCCAATATCATTTATCCTCGTGTTGTCGGTGGTGCTGTCGGTATTTCTGGATTATATGTTTTACTTTCATTAGTTATTTTTGGAAATCTCTTTGGTTTCTTTGGACTATTAATAGCTGTACCTAGCATGGCTTTAATTTATGCTGTTGGAAGTCGTGTTGTTAATATTTCTTTATATCGTAACCATATCGAAATTACGGATAAAACAATTAAAAAATTTGATTAAAAAACAGACAAAAATGTCTGCTTTTTATTTTGTCCATGATTCAATGATTTTTCGGACAGAACGATTCATTTCCTGATGATATGAAGCAAAAAACTTTCTTTTCGCAAAAGCTTGAATATAGCTTTGTAATTGTTGTTCACTTCTTCCACTTTGTTTGATAAACATTTGTTTTGTTTCATCCATACTTTTATGATGATAAGTATTGACACTCACTATATCATTGATATCAAAACGTGATGGTTTTTGACGATTTTGTTGTTGTGGCGTTGGTTTTCCAAAAACAACAAGCGTTGCTGGTACAGCATATTTTGGTAAATCAAAAAGTTTTTGATGAATTTCAAAGTTTTCCAATATATCCCCAATATAACAAGAACCAATCCCTAATGACCATGCCCCCATAACAGCATTTTGAGCTGCAATCATAGCGTCTTCAAGAGCCAGTATCATATCAGCTTCTTCTAATTTAATGTTTTCATCATGATAAGCACAATACATATCATACCATTTTTGATAATCTGCTAAAAATAATAAGACAAGTGGTGCCTGACTAATAAAAGGTTGATGATCACAAGTCTCAGCCAATTGATTTTTAAGCTGTTGATCCTGTACATCAATAATTGAATAGAGTGCCATATTTCCGGCAGTAGGTGCTTGTATAGCCGCCTGTAAAATCATATTCTTTTCTTCTAAAGTTATCTCTTCATCACGATAAGCACGCACAGATTTTCTTTCCTTAAGTTCTTTTATCACCTGATTCATTTTTTCTTCCTCCTACATTTATTTAATTATATCATAATCATAGATTATTTAAACAAATGCATGTATAATAGTAAAGAAAGCGAGGGGCGATGAATGAATATAGAAGAAAGATTTTTGAAATATATTAGTTTTGATACACAATCTGATCCTCACTCAACAACAACACCTTCTTCTATGAAACAATTAGAATTAGGAAAATATCTTGTTGAAGAAATGAAAAAGATTGGTATTGAAGATGCACATTTAGATCAAAGTGGTATTGTTTATGGAACAATTCCAGCTCGAGGAGAGCATCATGGTCCTGTGATTGGATTTGTGGCACATATGGATACATCACCAGATGCTTCTGGACAAAATGTAAAACCACAGGTTATCAGAGATTATCAAGGAGATACAATCTGTTTAAATCAGGAAAAAAAATTATATCTCGATCCTCATGAATTCCCTGAATTGTTGAATGTCATTCATCATGATTTAATCACAACGGATGGAACAACGTTACTTGGTGCAGATGATAAAGCAGGAGTTGCTATTATCATGAGTATGGCTGAATATCTTTATCAGCACCCTGAATTGAGCCACAGTGATATCAAAATTGCCTTTACTCCTGATGAGGAAGTAGGTAGAGGAACTGAAAATTTTGATATAGAAAGTTTTAAAGCAGATTATGCCTATACTATTGATGGAGGTCATATTGCTGAAATTGAATATGAAAACTTTAATGCTTTTAGTGCTGTTGTTGAAATCACAGGGAAAAGTATTCATCCTGGCAGTGCCAAAAATGCGATGATTAATTCTATTCATATTGCACAGGAATTTGATGCGATGTTACCTGTTCATGCCAGACCAGAATATACGGAAGGTTATGAAGGTTTTAATCATTTGCATGATATTCAAGGAAATTGTGAAAGAACAGTCATGGGATATATCATTAGAAATCATGACCTTGCTCTAGCGAAAAAACAATGTCAAGATTTTGAAAACATTGCAAGTTTCCTTAACCAAAAATATGGGTATGATATGATCAAAGTGACAATCGAACAAGATTATTTGAATATGCGTGAACATATTGAACAACATATGTATATCGTAGATAACGCTATGGCTGCCATGAAAGAATGTGGTATTGAGCCTTATACTGTCCCTATTCGTGGAGGAACTGATGGTGCTAATCTTACATATATGGGACTTCCTTGTCCAAATCTAGGAACTGGTGGATATAATTTTCATGGACCTTTTGAATATGTATCTATCACAATGATGAAAAAACAAGTAGAAGTTTTATTAAAAATAATTGAAAGAAATGAGGTAATGTAAATGTACGCAAAAAATGCATGGAATAAATATGAAGAAAATCAATATAAAGATGTTATGGATTTTAATGAAGGATATAAAACATTTTTATCTTTAAGCAAAACAGAAAGAGCTTGTGTTAAAGAATCTGTTGAATTAGCTCAAAAAGCTGGTTTTCAAGACATCCAAAATTTACAGAGTTTAAAAGCAGGTGATAAATTTTATGTTGTCAATAAAGATAAAAATTTAGCTTTATTCATTATGGGTGAAAAACCTTTGACTGATGGGATGAGAATTTTAGGTGCTCATATTGATTCACCACGTTTAGATTTAAAACAAAATCCACTTTATGAAAGTGATGGTTTTGCTTTATTAGATACTCATTATTATGGTGGAGTTAAAAAATATCAATGGGTAACGATTCCTTTATCTTTATATGGTGTTGTCATTAAAAAAGATGGAACAAAGGTAGATGTTGTAATTGGTGAAGATGATAATGATCCTGTTGTTGGTATTACTGATTTATTAATTCATTTATCTGCTGATCAATTACAAAAAACTGCTGCTAAAGTCATTGAAGGTGAAAACTTAGATGTAACATTAGGAAGCATTCCTTTAAAAGATACTGAAAAAGATGCTGT
>CALVFK010000068.1 GCA_944326805.1 uncultured Massilimicrobiota sp.
ATAAAAAATATTGATACATTCAATATTATTTGGAAAAGAACAAAATATGTGAAAAAAATTTCATTAAAAATGACACGAAATAGTATTTTTTTAAAAAAGAATGTGATAAAATAAAAACATAGGTAAGCACTTTCATAATCACAATTGAGGAGGAAAAAATATGGGAAAAGAAATTGTTGCGATGATTTTAGCTGGTGGACGTGGTACACGTCTTGAGGCTTTGACAGCAAAAGTAGCGAAACCTGCTGTACATTTTGGAGGGAAGTATAGAATCATAGACTTTCCTTTAAGTAACTGTGCAAACTCTGGTATTGATGTTGTTGGTGTATTGACACAGTATGAGTCTGTTCTATTAGGAACTTATGTAGGTGCTGGAACGAAGTGGGGACTTGATGGAAATAATTCATTGGCTGCCATTTTACCAGCACGTGAAAGAGGTGGCGTTGGAGCAACTTGGTATGCTGGAACAGCTGATGCGATTTATCAAAATATTAGTTTCTTAGATCAATATGATCCTGAATATGTTTTGATTTTATCAGGAGATCATATTTATAAAATGGACTATGCTGAAATGTTGGCAGCACATAAAGAAAAAGGTGCAGATTTAACAGTCGCAGTATTAAATGTTTCTTTAAAAGAAGCGAGCCGATTTGGTATTATGAATACAAATAAAGATGGTTCAATTTATGAGTTTGAAGAAAAACCTGCCAAACCTAAATCAACTTTAGCATCAATGGGTATTTATATCTTTACTTATAAAGAATTGAGAAAGTATTTAATTGCAGATGCTAAAGATGAAAATAGTAAACATGACTTTGGTATGAACATTATTCCAATGATGTTGGAAGATAATAAGAAATTATATGCTTATGAATTTGCTGGTTATTGGAAAGATGTAGGAACAGTTGAAAGTTTATGGCAGGCAAATATGGATTTGCTGGATGACAAAGAGTTGGATCTTTATAACATCAAAAAAGATTGGAAAATCTATACTGAAGATACATTGAGTAAACCTCAGATTATTGGTGATGAAGCATCAATTAAGCATTCACTTGTCACTCAAGGTTGTATCGTTAATGGTGAAGTAGAAAGTTCTGTTTTATTCAACAATGTATATATTGGTGAAGGTGCTAAAGTTGTTGACTCTGTTTTGATGCCAGGTGTTCTGGTGGAAGAAGGAGCAGAAATCTATAAAGCTATTATTGATGAAGGTGTTGTAGTGAAATCAAGTGATGTAATCAATAAAGAAGCTAAAGAAGTGGAACTTGTCAGTGACAATGCATAATAAGAGGGGGTTAACGAGATGGCAAAAGTAGTTGGATATATAAATTTACACTCTGATATTTCATATAAAGGTTTAACAGAAAGAAGACCGGTGGCTTCAGTTAGCTTTTTAGGTCGTTATGGAATTATTGATTTTGTTTTATCAAATATGTCAAATTCTAATGTTGATACTGTTGGTATTTTAATTAAAGAAAAACCAAGATCATTATTTAAACATTTGGGAAATGGAAACTCTTGGAATTTTAACTCTAAATCTGGTGGGGTTTCACTTTTATACAATGAAAAATATGCCAATAGTCCAATGTATAATCATGATATTAATAATATTGTGGAAAATATTGCATTCCTTGAAAAATCAAAAGCAGATTATGTTGTGATTGCACCAGCACATATTATTACAACAATGAATTATGCTGAAGTTGTAGATGCTCATGCAAAATCTGGTGCTGAAATTACAATGGTTTATCAAAAGATTAACAATGCTGATGAGGCTTTTGTAGGTTCTGATTTCTTGCGTTTAAAAGGTAAACAGGTTATGGAAATCAAAAATAATAAAGGAAATAGAAAAGAAAGAAATATGTCTTTGGAAACATATATTATCAACAAAAAGACTTTATTAAAGTTGATTCAATATGCACAAAAGATTAGTTCATTCTTTAATTTAAGAGATACACTTGCTTATTTATGTGATGAAAGAAAAATAATGGCTTATGAATATAAAGGTTTTGCAAGATGTATTGATTCTTATGAGGCTTATTATAAAGTAAGTATGGAATTCCTTGATATGGATATTTCTACGCAAGTGTTCAAGAGTACGTGGCCAATCTTTACAAATACAAATGATACACCACCAACAAAATATTTGAAAAATGCTTGTGTGAAAAAATCATTTGTAGCTAATGGTGCTATTATTGATGGTGAAGTCGATGGATGTATTTTATCACGTAATGTTACTATTGGTAAAAATGCTGTTGTGAAAAATTGTATTATTTTAAATGGGTCTAAAGTATGTGCCGGGGCACATCTTGAAAATGTCATTATTGATAAAGATGCTCATGTTGAAAAGAAAACAGAGCTTATTGGTGAAGATGAACCACTTTATGTGAGAGAAGGGGATGTTGTTTAATGAGAATTGTTTTTGCGACAAGTGAAGCGAATCCCTATATTAAATCTGGTGGTTTAGCAGATGTTTTAGGTTCACTTCCAAAGGCTCTTGTTCAAAAAGGGCATGAATGTATTGTTGTCTTGCCTAAATATCAAGATATAAAATTTGCTGATACACTTGAATATGTAACAAATTATGATATTTGGGTAGGTTGGAGAAAGTGCTATTGTGGTGTTTTCAAAGCTGAATATGATGGTGTCACATATTATTTCATTGATAATGAACAATATTTTAGAAGACCTGGTTTATATGGTTATGATGATGATAATGAAAGATTTGCTTATTTTGATTTTGCAGTATTAGAGTTGTTATCACATATTGATATTAAGCCTGATATTCTACACTTACATGACTGGCAGACAGCAATGATAGCAACACTATATAAAGAAAGATATGCTTATTATGAATATTATCAGGGAATTAAGATTGTCTTTACAATTCATAATATTGCTTATCAGGGAAAATGTGATCCTGCTTTGTTAAGTGATCATTTTGGATTGGATAATTATCTCTATTATAATGGAAACTGTCGTAATGATGGATGCTTCAATATGATGAAAGCGGCTATCTATTATAGTGATATTATCACAACAGTATCGCCAACTTATGCACAGGAAATCTTGACAGATAGTTTTGGTGAAGGGTTACAGAATATTTTACAGATGCGTAGACATGATTTGTATGGTATTTTAAATGGTATTGATTATGAAACAATTAATCCTGCGACTGATCCAGAGATTGTTGAACATTTTGATATCACAAATGTTGATGAAAAGAAAGTCATCAATAAATTAGCTTTACAAAAAGAATGTGGATTACCTGAAAATAAAGATGTACCTTTAATTGGTATTGTGACAAGATTAACTTGGCAAAAAGGATTGGATTTAATTATTAATCGTATGGAAGAATTAATGAAACGTGATGTGCAGGTTGTTATTTTAGGAGCTGGGGATCAAAAATATGAAGAACCTCTAAAAGGAATAGCAGCATATCATAATCAAAAATTATCATTGAATCTAAAATATGATTTTGGATTATCTTGTCGTATTTATGCCGGATGTGATATGTTCTTAATGCCATCATTATTTGAACCATGTGGTTTATCTCAAATGATGTCACTTCGCTATGGTACAATTCCAATTGTTAGAGAAACAGGAGGACTTAAAGATAGTGTTGAACCATATGATGAGTATAAAAATACTGGTGATGGATTTAGCTTTAAGAACTATAATGCTCATGAAATGATGGATATTATTGATTATGCCTTAAAGGTTTATCAGGATAAAGAAAAATGGCAAGGATTAGTACATCGTGCAATGGAAGCGAAACTTGATTGGGATAAAAGTGCTGATGCCTATTTGAAAGTTTTTAATTCATTGTTAGATTAATAAAGGGGATAGGGAAACCTATCTCTTTTGTTTGAGCATGAAATTTTATTTGATTTTCAAGTGTGAGTTTAGTACAATGTTTTCGTAAGAGGAGGGAGGAAGATGAAGGTATTAAGAAGACTTTTTGTGATTTTGGTGTTAATAATAGGTCTTTTTGCTTGTGAAAAGGATAATGTAGAAATATCTTTAGAAAGAGATGGAAATTTGTATGAGGTGACTGATCTGGTTTCTTTCTATTATCCTAAAGATTTTGAATTAAATGCTAATAATGAAAATCAAAAAGATGTTCGTTTTATTAAAGATGAAGAAACGTATATATATACTACAATCATTGATGATACTGACAATGTTTTAGATGAACTTCCACAACTCTATGAAGGACAATTAGAAGAGGATGGGGCTATTGATGTTTATTATTTAGCTAAAACACTTCCAAGTGGTATTGAATGTTATGAATTTAAAGGTATATATCAAGCTTCGGGAATGAAGTTTGTACAGATGGTATATTTTACAGAAGATGCGAGTTATGTTTTTGGGTATCAAGCTCCAGAAAGTGTTTATGAACAACAAAATAGTGTTGCAATACAATATCTGGAATCTTTGACAGTACATCATTAATCTTGATTAACAAAGTTGAATTTGTTATAGTATTGATAAAGAGTTTATAAAGCATTTGATAAAGTTAATAAAGAGAAAGTCTTTATCATCTGCTTTTTTATTTAAGGAGGAATAGAGATGAAACTATTTAACTCATTAACGAATAAGAAAGAGGAATTTGTCCCTATTAAAGAGGGAGAAGTGAGTATCTATGTTTGTGGGCCAACTGTTTATAATTATGTGCATATAGGAAATACTCGACCTATGATTGTTTTTGATATCTTAAGAAGAACATTTGAGTATCTAGGGTATAAAGTGACTTTTGTATCTAATTTTACAGATGTTGATGATAAAATTATCAAAGCAGCAAAAGAAGAAGGGGTCAGCGAAAAAGAATTAACAGATAAGTATATCAAAGCTTATGAAGATGTTCGTAGGGGCTTGAATCTTTTATTTCCAACGTACGCTCCTCGTGTTACTGAAACAATGCAGCCAATTATTCGCTTTATAGAACAACTTGTCAAAGATGGATATGCTTATGAGGTTGATGGAGATGTTTATTTTAGAGTGACAAAGATTAAGGAATATGGTATGTTATCTGGGATCAGGATAGAAGATTTGATTGCTGGAGCCAGTGAACGTGTTGATGACAATGATAAGAAAGAAAGTTCAACTGATTTTGCGTTGTGGAAAAAGACAGATGAAGGAATTCAGTTTGATAGTCCATGGTCTAAAGGAAGACCAGGATGGCATACAGAATGCGTTGTTATGATTAATGATATTTTTGAAAATGGTTATATAGATATTCATGGGGGAGGTCAGGATTTGAAATTCCCGCATCATGAAAATGAAATAGCTCAGTCTATAGCTTGCCATCATCATCCAATTGCCCATATCTGGATGCATAATCAGATGATTAATATCAATAATCAAAAGATGTCAAAATCTTTAGGAAATGTTTTGTGGGCAAAAGACCTGTTAGAGGAATTGGGATGTAATGTTTATAAGTGGTTGATGCTGTCAACGCATTATCGTAATCCATTGAATTTTACTGATGATGTTTTAAATAATGTGAAAAAAGAAGTGGATAAAGTTGAAAATATTTTAAAACAGGCTTCATTGTATTTGCAGATACACCATTGTTTAGGTACTGAGTATTGTAAGGAAACAGTTGATGAAATGGTTAAGGCTTTAAGTGATGATTTGAATACTTCTTTAGCGTTGACACAGATTTTAGGACAAGTGAAAGTTTTGAATCAGTTAATGCGTGTTAAAGATAAAGATAATGCAATGATTTCTAAAGGGTATCAGACACTTGTAAAAATGTTGGATACAATGGGATTTTTACATGAAATGAAAGTATTAAGTGAAGAAGATATTGCTTTATATCAAAACTGGCAAAAGGAAAAAAGTGAAAAGAATTTTGAGCAGGCAGATATTTTAAGAAAAGAATTGCAGGAAAAAGGAATTATATAATGAAACCAGAATTAATCAATGTATTGGCTTTGGCGTATTTAGGAGATAGTATTTTTGAAGTTTATGTCAGAGAGTATTTATTAGTTGAAAAAGGAATTATGAAACCTGATTTACTGCAGAGGGAAGCAAAATTTTTTGTGAGTGCAAAAGCACAATCGGCCTTTATGCAGGAGGCATTAAAACAACGATGGTTAACAGATGAAGAAGTTAATATTTATAAAAGAGGTAGAAATGCTAAGAGTCGACATGTTCCTAAAAATACACCTATTATGACCTACAATCAATCAACAGGTTTTGAAACGCTGATAGGACATTTGTATTTATTAGGAAAACAGGAGAGAATTGCAGAGATTTTTGATTTGTTTAAGGGTTTTGTAGATGAAAAATGAGAAAAAAATGAGACAAATTTGAGACGCATGGAGAGAAAAATATGACACAATATATTTATGGAAAAAATACAGTTATTGAATCTTTAAAGGGGAATAAACCTGTTTATGAGGTTTATTTGATGAAAAATGCAAAAGATGATAAAGTTCTTTCTCTGGCAAGGTCAAAGAATGTTAAAGTTCATATAGTGCGTCATAAAGATGAATTAACTCAACTTGTTGGATCAGTTGTTCATCAAGGAATTGTGGCGGCAGTAGAGAGTTACCGTTATTATTCGCTTGATGAAATCATACGTGCTGTTCCAAAAGGGAAACAGCCATTATTGGTTATGCTGGATGGTTTAGAAGATCCACATAACTTAGGGGCTATTTTAAGAACGTGTGATGCTATTGAAGTTGATGGAGTGATCATTGGTAAAAAACGTAGTGTTGGTTTGTCCTCAACAGTAGCCAAGGTATCGACGGGAGCTATTGATTATGTCAAGGTTGCCCAAGTCACGAATCTTTCTCGTACTTTAGATGAATTAAAAAAGCAGGGGTTCTGGGTCGTTGGATGTGATTTGAACCAATCTCAAGATTATCGTGCGATTGATTATAATATGCCACTTGTTATTGTTATAGGGTCTGAAGGTTTTGGTATTTCACGTCTTGTGAAAGAACATTGTGATATGAATGTTGTTTTACCGATGACAGGGCATGTCACTTCGCTTAATGCTTCAGTTGCTTGTGCAGTTATACTTTATCAGATTTACAATTCACGTCATCCTTTAAAGTAGAAAGGAGGTAGCATGAGTGGCTACAGTAATGATGATGAATTGCTTTATTTGATGCATTGTGGTAGTGAAAGAGCAAAAGAAATACTATATAGACGATATTATCGTAGGGTATCAAAGTGGATGCTTGCTTTCTCATATTATTTTGTCAGTGGTTATGAGCATGAGGATTTTATTCAAATGGCAATGATGGGTTTTCATGATATTATTGATAGTTATCGAGATGATCAAAAAGCATCACTTGCCACTTTTATGAAAGCTTCTCTAACCAAACGTATTTTGAGTCTGATGCGCGTGAATAAAGATATTTGTTATCGTGCAGGTACAACTATTGTATCACTTGATAATTTTATAGATGATGAAAAAGAATTACGATATGTCGATATGATTACTGATTTTCATGAGCGTTATCAACCGGAAATAAATTTAATGGTCAAGGAAGCGAAAACATATTATTCAACACAAATTGAATTGCGTACATCGCTTCGAGAAAAGCAGGTTATGGCATATAAAGAAAAAGGATATGATGAAGTAGAAATTGCTAAAAAGCTTCATATTTCTGTAAAAAGTGTTTATAATGCTGTCTATCGCTATTCAAAGAAAATTGTTGGCATTGACGAGCTAAAATAAATATGTTAAATTATAAAAACGTAAGGGAGTGATGAACATGAAACAAAAAGTGATTCTTGTATGTACGGAGTGTTTATCACGTAATTATTCAGTCACTAAGAACAAAAGATTAAATGTAGAAAGACTTGAGTTAAGAAAATATTGTAAAAAATGTGGAAAGCATACAATTCACAAGGAAACGAAATAGGAGGTCAATATGAAAATCAAAGAATGGTGTACATTAAAAGGCATTCGTGCTGAAATCAAAAATATTCATTGGTTAACAAAAAAAGAATTGGCTTACAATTCTATGGTTGTTTTGGTTTTTTGTTTTTTGTTTGGTGTTTATTTTTATGGCAGTGATGCAGTGATTGCATTAATTTTAAAAGCATTGGGGATGAATTAAGATGTCTGGAATGAATGATGAAGGAAGACGCTGGTATGTTGTGAATACATATTCAGGTCATGAAAACAAAGTCAAAGAAAACTTAGAAAAGCGTGTGGAATCTATGGGACTTCAGGATTGCTTGTTTAATATTGTTATTCCTGAACATGTAGAAACAGAAATTAAAGATGGTAAAAAGATAAATAAAACAAAAAATATGTTCCCAGGATATGTCCTGGTAGAAATGATTATGACGGATGAAGCTTGGTATATTGTTCGTAATACATCTGGAGTTACTGGTTTCATTGGATCATCTGGTGGAGGAGCAAAACCTTTTCCATTACCAAAGGAAGAAATAGATCCTATTTTAAAGAGTATGGGAATTAAAACATCTCAACTTGAAGTTGATTTTGGTGTAGGAGATGAAGTGAAGGTTATTTCTGGACCATTTGCTGGAAAGCAGGGAAAAGTAGAGTCTATTGATCACGAAAAAGAAGTCGCTTCTGTTTTTATTGATTTTTTAGGGAATGAAAACTTAATGGAAATTGGCCTTGTGCAATTAGAAAAAGTTGAATTATAAAGGAAAGATCATATTGATGATCTTTTTTTTATAAAAAAGTTGATATATTCAATAAAAAACTGTTGCAATCTGTGATAGTTTATGTATAATAAATAAACGACGCAATATGTGTTATTATGCGTGGGAGGATTGACTGTCCTTTACCACAGCACGGACAAATTTTTATAGGAGGTGTGTCGCGTGAGTAAGAAAGTCACAAGAGTTATGAAAATTCAATTCCCTGCTGGGGGAGCTAAACCAGGGCCAGCTTTAGCAGGTGCTGGAATTCAAATGCCAAAATTCTGTACTGCTTTCAATGATCAAACAAAAGATCGTATGGGAGAAACAGTACCAGTTGTTTTGACAATTTATGAAGACAAAAGTTTTGATTTTGTATTAAAAACTGCTCCAACTGCAGAAATGATCAAAAAGGCATGTGGAATTAAAAAAGCTGCATCTGATTCTAAACAAACAGTAGCAACTTTATCAGCTGATAAATTAAAAGAAATCGCTGAATACAAAATGCCTGATTTAAACGCTAACGATTTAGAAGCAGCAATGAAAATCGTAGCTGGTACTGCTCGTAATATGGGTGTAAAAGTTGAAGGCTTAGATGCTTAATTTAATGAAGAGGAGAAAAGAAAATGGCTAAAAGAAGTAAAAAATATCAAGAAGCCGCTGCTCTTATTGAAAAAGGTAAAGCTTA
>CALVFK010000069.1 GCA_944326805.1 uncultured Massilimicrobiota sp.
GGAATCATCTTTAAAATACCTGATAAAGGTCCTAATTTACGAACTTGATGCATCTGTTCAAGCATATCATCCAAGCCGAATGTTCCACGTTTCATACGTTCAAAAGTTTTCATTGTTTCTTTTTCATCATAAACATCCTGAACTTTTTCAACTAATGAAACAACATCCCCCATACCTAAAATACGATCAGCCATACGATCTGGATAGAATAAATCAATCGCATCCAGTTTTTCACCTGTTCCAATAAATTTAATAGGAACATGTGTAATATGACGAATAGATAAGGCACCTCCACCACGAGAGTCCCCATCCAATTTTGTTAAAACTGCCCCAGTAATTTGTAAATGATCATGGAATGATTGGGCAACATTGACAATATCCTGCCCTGTTAAAGCATCGACAACCAATAAAATTTCATTAGGATGAACAATATCTTTAATATTTTGTAATTCATTCATCAATGGTTCATCAATATGTAAACGTCCTGCTGTATCGATTAAGACTACATCATGATGATTTTGTGAAGCATATGTCATGGCTTCACTTACGATTTGTTCTGCTTTGACATCAGTTCCTTTTTCAAATACTGGAATATCTAACTGTTCTCCCAGTGTTTTTAACTGATCTACTGCTGCTGGACGATAAATATCTGCAGCTACCAGTAATGGATTTTTACTATATTTTTGAGCCAGCAATTTCGCAATTTTTCCAGATGTTGTTGTTTTCCCTGAACCTTGTAAACCAACCATCATGATGACAGTAGGCTTAGAAGATAAATCCAATTCACTGACAGAAGTCCCTAATAATTCCACCAGTTCATCATGAACAATTTTAACAACAACCTGTCCTGGTTTTAATGACCCCAGTACATCTTGTCCTAAAGCCTTTTCTTTTGTATTAGCAATAAACTCTTTAACAACCTGAAAGTTAACATCTGCTTCAAGTAATGCCAAACGAATTTCTCGAAGCATTTCATCCATGTTTTCTTCTGTTAAAGTCGCCTGTCCTCTAATCTTTTTTAAGCTCTCCTGCAATCTTTCTGAAAGAGATTCAAAAGCCATAATTCATCCTCCTATATTTTCTTCAACATTTCTAAATAATCTTGCAACTCATTACCTATTTGTTGATTTTCAATCTTTTCAATCAAAGCCATACGTTGTAAATGTTTCTCCATTAAATGAAGTTTTGCTTCATATTCTTCTAAACTTTTTACAGCACGTTTCAATTGATCATAAACGGCATTACGAGAAACATGAAAATCATCGGCGATTTCCGATAAAGACAAATCTTCTTCATAATACAAAGACAAATATTGCCTTTGCTTATCCGTCAACAAATCTTCATAACAATCCATTAGCAAATTCACACGTTGTGTTTTTTCTAAATCCACAGTCATCTTATTTCTCCAATAATCCTTTGCATAAACCATAAATATATTGTTCAAGATCAAATTCCTGCAAATCATCCATTTGTTCTCCCAGACCAACAAATTTAACAGGAATATTCAAAGCATCTTTGATAGATAAAACAATACCTCCTTTGGCTGTTCCATCCATCTTTGTTAAAACAAGACCTGTAATATTAGTGATTTTAGAGAATTCCTGTGCCTGCGAAACACCATTTTGACCAGTTGTGGCATCAATAACCAATAACGTTTCCTGTGGTCCTTGAGGCACAACACGCTTAATGATACGGTTCATCTTTTCTAATTCATTCATTAAATTGACTTTATTTTGTAAACGACCTGCTGTATCACAAATAAGAACATCGACATTATTTTCTTTGGCACGTTTTAAGGCATCAAAGACAACCGAAGATGGATCACCACCCTCTTTTCCTTTGATACATTCAATTCCTAAACGTTTGGCCCAGACATCCAGCTGGTCAATAGCTCCAGCTCTAAATGTATCGCCAGCTGCAACCATAACTGTTTTGCCTTCATTTAACATCATATGAGCCAGTTTTGCTATTGTTGTTGTCTTCCCAGCACCATTGACACCAATCATTAAAATGACCGTTAAATCCTCAGAATCATAATTAATCTTTGTTGTCATATAAGAATCATTAGCATAAATGACAAACATTTTATCAATAATAATTTCGTTAATCTCCTTAGGATCCTTGATATTCTGTAAACGTACTTCTTTTTTGATTTCATCAACAATTGTCATCACCATGTTGACACCAACATCACTCATAATCAAAATATTTTCAAGTTCTTCAAAATAATCATCATCAATTTCACGATAACGTGCCGCTAATTCATTGATTTTTGAAGAAAAAGATGTATTTGATTTATCTAAACCAGCAACATATTTATCATTTTGCTTGGCAGACTTTCCCACTAATGTTTCTTTAATTTTACTAAAAAAACCCATAGACATCCTCCTCAAGTTGATTGACATATCATTAAGATAACACTTCTTGATGATATGTCAATATTTTTATGATGCATTTTGTGCTAAATCAATTGCATCTTTTAATTTAACACTCACTAATTTTGTCACACCTTTTTGCTGCATTGTTGCACCATATAAAAGATCACATTCTTCCATTGTCCCTTCACGATGAGTGACGACAATAAACTGTGTCTGTCCCGAAAATTCTCTTAAATATTTAGCAAAACGTTCTACGTTTGCAACATCTAAGGCAGCTTCCACCTCATCTAAAATACACATTGGGACAGGTCTGACACGTAAAATCGCAAACAGACAGGAAATTGCAATCAATGCCTTTTCTCCTCCTGAAAACAAGGTAATGTTTTGAACTGCTTTACCTGGAGGCTGAACATCAATATCAACCCCTGTTTCTAAGATATTATCTGGATCACTGTATTTTAACTGAGCTTTTCCACCACCAAATAAATTTCTAAAAACAATATTAAATTCATGATTGATTTTTTCAAAAGTTTCACTGAAACGTGAAATCATAATCTCATCCATTTCATCAATGGCTTTTAAAATACTATCTTGAGCGTGAATCAAATCTAAACGCTGATGATTTAATGTTTCATAACGTGTTGAAACTTCCTGATAATCTTCTATTGCCTGTAAATTGACATTCCCCAATGAATCAATCTGATGTCTTAAGAGACGCACTTCCTCTTTGGCCTTTTGCATATCGACATCCTGTGAATATTCTTCCTTAGCAAATTCAAAAGTCATCTTATATTCTTCATTTAAACGCTGTAAATGATTATTCAATTCTGTTTCCTGTTTGGCTTTATCCACTTGTTTTTGTGTCATATCAGCCTGTATTTCTCTTAAATGAGCACGTGTCATTTTTAAAGCATCTTCCAGCTGATCATTTTCATTAACAAAACTCATACGTAATTCACGTTTAGCTTGAATACTTTCTGTTAAACGGTCTCTTATCTTTTTCGCTTCATTTAATTCCTGTAATAAATGATTATCCTCTGTTCCTTTTTCCATCTCTGACAATTCAACACTTTGATGAGTTAAACTTTCATACTCACTTTTTGCAACCTGTAGTTCACTTTTCTTGTTTGTAACAACAAGTTCCAGTTTCGCAAATGACATTTGTTTTTGGAGCAGATTATGTGAGATTTCTCTTGCCAGATTATCTAATTCATTGAGTTTAGCCTTCTTTTGAGTCATATCTTTTTCACTTTGACGAATCTTTTCTACCAGTAGTTCCAGCTCACGCTTACTTGTCAATAAAGACGTTGACTGCTTCAAACTTCCTCCTGTCAGTGATCCACCTACATTAATCACTTCGCCATCTAAAGTCACCACTTTATATCTAGAAAATGTTGCTTTTGATAACAATGATGCATGATTCAATGTGTCTGCCACAATCACATTTCCTAACTGATTATCAACAATACGTTGAATCTCCTGAGGATATTTCACAAAATCGCTCATGACCCCTAAAAAACCTTTTGTATTTTGACAAACCAATAAATGTTCTTCACGCAAATGTCTTTCTTTCATTGTTGTGATAGGAAGAAAAGTGGCACGACCAGATTTATTATTCTTTAAAAAACGAATCGCATTTCTGGCATCTTCATCTTGTTTTGTGACAACAAATTGCACAGCACTTCCTAAGGCAACAGATAAAGCTGTTTCATATTTTGAATCCGTTTCTAATAAATCACCTAAAACACCGACAATGCCTTGCATAGAATCTTTTGCTTTGATAATAGAACGAACCCCATAGCTATAACCCGTTTTATTTTCAATCTGATCAACAAGCTGTTCCTTACGATGACGATCATTATGTAATTGAAGATTTAAGTTTTCAATACTCTGTCTTAAAGCATTCATTTGGGCACGATTTTTTTCCTGTGCTGCTTCCAATGTCATCTTTTCTTCTTTGGTTTCATTATAACGATGAACACGATCATTATATTCACTAATCGCATCCTGTAAAATCGCTTTTAATTGTTCTATACGTGCCTGTAAATCTTCTTTATTTGTTGTTTCTAAAATATGTTTACGATTGGCATCAATTTCTACTTTTTGTGTTTCCAGCTGATTGACATTATTCATAGCCGTTAAAAGTTCACCCTGCAAGGCATTGACTTCCTGATCTAAATCAAACATCTTTTTCTTTAAACTCTCATTTTGTTGTTCATTGATTAAAATTTGCCCTTCAATCGTTACTTTCTCTTTATCCAATAAATCCAATGACTGATTTAAATCTTTTAATGACGCTGATAAACTTTCAATTCCCTTCACCAGCACACTGACTTCAACAGATTGTAACTGATTTTTTAAATCCACATAAATTTCTGCTTTTTCCTTTTGACGTTTTAAAGGTGAAAGCTGCTTTTCTAACTCCAGACAAATATCTTCAACACGATCTAAATTATCCTTTGTTCTTTCCAGTTTTCTAATTGATTCCAGTTTTCTTTTTTTATACTTTGCAACTCCTGCTGCTTCCTCAAACATCCCACGTCTTTCTTCAGGCTTACTATCAGCAAAAGTTGAAATATTTCCCTGTGAAATAATCGAAAGTGAATCTCGTCCTAAACCCGTATCCATAATCAAGTCAACTATATCCTTTAAACGACATGGTTCTTTATTGATTAAATATTCTGCTTCATTATTTTGACGATATAAACGTCTTGTTAATTCTACTTCATTATAGTCCACATTCATGAAACGATCTTCATTATCAAAAACCAGTGTCACCTCTGCGACATTTTGAGCCTTACGATCTTCACTGCCATTAAAAATAACATCGGACATATTAGAACCTCGCAGCGATTTGACTGATTGTTCACCTAAGACCCATCTTACAGCATCACTAATATTCGATTTTCCACAACCATTCGGTCCTACAATACCTGTAATACCTGGTTGAAATTCAATCACTGATTTATCTGCAAATGATTTAAAACCATGTAATTCAATTCTTTTTAAATACATAGATCAATTCCTTTCTAAGAGTGATTTTCTTTTTTCATCAATTTATCACTAATATGAAATGTTTTATTTTGTGGTAAATAAACCGTAAAACGACTGCCCCCTTCTTCTCGGGAAACAACATCAATACGTCCATGATGTAAATCAACAATCCTTTTGACAATGGATAAACCTAAACCATTTCCTTCCACACTTCTTGATTTATCTTGACGATAAAAACGTTCAAAAATATGTGAAATCGCTTCTTTACTCATTCCTACACCCGTATCTTCAATCGCCACTTCTACTTCTTTAGATGTTTTTTTCACATGAATCATGACCACACCATTATCCTGTGTATACTTAATCGCATTATTAATCAAATTAATCCACACCTGCTCTAAACGTGATTCGTCCCCTACAATACGAATATCATTTTTAGGGACTTCAAATTCAATTTCAATATTCTTACTCAACGCAAAATTATCCTGTGTTTCAATCACACGATTTAACTGTTCAATCAAAGAAAATTCACTTGTTTCCAGTTTCACATCTTCACCTTCCAATAAAGTTAACTGTAACATATTCTTAGATAAAGTCGATAAACGTTTACTATGAAACAAGATAATATCCGCATATTTTTGTCGCTGTTCATCACTTAACTGTTCATTTTTTAAAATAGTCGCAAAACCTTGAATCGCTGTAAGAGGTGTCTGAAATTCATGAGAAACATCTGAAATAAACTGTTGACGTGTTTCATCCTGTTTAGCCAATTGTTGTGCCATTTGATTAAAGCTGCGATTCAAACGAGCAATTTCATCTTTTCCTGTATAATTGACACGCACACGATAATTCCCTTTAGATAATTCATTCGTTGCTTTCGTTAAACGAGAAATAGGTTTGACAATAATGTCAGCAATAACTAAAAAAGTAATACTTCCAGCAATCAACATACAAAACACAGCAATCAAAGCAGAATCAAGAAAAATCATTTCTCTTTTACTCATATCTTTTTGGACATAGACAATATAATCTTGATTCTTCACACGAATAGATTTCGCAAATATACGAATAGAAGAATCTTTTAAAACAATGCTTTGACCAATATTTTCTTTTAAAAACTCAACATCCTTTAATGATAAATGCTGTTCCTTCATGTTTCCATAAATATATTTTTGTTGATTGGATTCAATATAAAAACTCACTTCTGAAGTCGCTGCATACCCCTGTAAAATTTTATCTAAATCATCTGAATCAATCATATTCATAAAATCTTCTATTAATTCAGTAGAATTCTGCAATTCTTCAACAGCCAGCAATCCTAATTCATTCGCATTTTTACGTAATGAAAAATATCCGGCAATCGAAAAACTAAATAAAATACTGACTAAAAAACCAATAATCAATTTTCCATAAATGGATTTCATGGTTCAACCTCAATCTTATAACCCAATCCTCTCACTGTCACGACTTTAAAACCTGGTAAATGTCCCAGATTTTCACGAATACGTTTAATATGAACGTCTACTGTACGGTCAAACCCATCATAATCCATTCCCCATATTTTTTCAATGAGTTGTTCACGAGTAAAAATCTGATTAGGATTTTTTGCTAATTCAAATGCCAGTTCAAATTGCTTTAATGGTAGATGAATTGTCTGATCATGATAACGAATTTCATATTTATCACCATCAAAAACAACATCATGTAAAGTGACAATATTTTGACTATTAATACTATATCTTTTTAAGATTGTTTTGACTCTTGCCAATAGTTCATCTGGATCAAAAGGCTTTGTGACATAATCATCAATTCCTAATGAAAAACCTCGTAATTTATCAGCTGACTGTGATTTTGCTGTTAACATGATAACAGGGATATCTTTCATTTCCTTCATTTCTTCAACAAGCTGAAAACCATCCATCACAGGCATCATAATATCAACAATTGCCAAATCAATATATTCATTTTCTAAAAGTTGCAATGCTTCTTGACCACTTGCTGCCTGCACAACAGAAAATCCTTCTTTATCTAAATAAAAACGTATTAATTCTCTAATATGTTCCTCATCATCCACAATTAAAATCTTTGATTTCATAATTATCCACCTCAATTCATTTTGTTATTATATCATAATTATCATGGAATTCCTATATTTATTGTAGATGAATATAGGAATTTACAAAAATAAAACAACACGCAATGTGTTGTTTTACGAGTTCTTAAAAGGATGAACAAAAGATTTTCTTTTAATCACTTTCATTAATTCTTTGGCTCCATCAACCTGAGCATCCAATGCCTTTTGACACCAGTATTTGGCATCTTTTATAGACACTTTTGTCCCTTGACCATAAGTATAGGCTCTTGCCAGATTCAAATAAGCATTTTCATTATCTAACTTAGCAGCCTGTAAAAATAATTCAAAAGACTTTTCAAGATCAACAGCGACCCCATCTCCTTCTTTATAACAGACACCTAAATTATTCATCGCCCCGGGATGTCCTTGATCAACTGCTTTTTGATAATAAAGAATCGCCTTGTCTTTATCCTGCCATTTCTCTCCTGCTTCAAAATCATATAATACAGCCAGATTATAAAGTGATGAAGGATGATTTCTATTGGCTCCTTGTTCAAAAAAGGCAATGGCTTTTTGAAAATCCTGTTCAACACCTTTTCCAGCTTTATACATATTCCCTAAAAAGTAACTGGCACGAGGAGAATCCATATCTAATGCTTTTTGATAATACATCAGTGCCTGTTCATAAGATTGCTTCAAAAGTCCATCTTCATACATTCTTCCAATTTCGATATAACCATCAGCTATACCATTTTGACCAGCAAGTTCATAATAATGCAAAGCCTGTTGTAAGTCTTGACTGACTGCTAATCCTTCTTCATAAAAGCGTCCGACATGATACATTCCACGTCCCCAATTTTCATGAGCAGCCATTAAATAGTATTCCAGTGCCTTTTGAATATCTGTTTTTGTCCCTATACCATATTCATAGCAATAAGCCACATTACAAAGAGCTGGTCCATATTGCTGTTTGGCAGCTTCCTGATATAAATGAAAGGCTTTTGTTTCATCTTTTGAACACCCCAGTCCTTCTTCATAAAGAATACCTAGCTGAGATAAAGCTCTTGGATAGTTCTTTTGGGCTGCCAGTTCGTAATAATACTTAGCCTGCGTATAATCTTGTGTTACTCCAATACCATTAGCATAGCAGAAAGCCAAATTACATTGACAGACATCATCATTTTGATTAGCTCCCTGTTGATAATAATCTACAGCCTTTGTAAAATCAACAGGAACACCACGTCCATCTTCATACATTAATCCAAGTGAACACAAAGCTCTGACATTCCCCTGCTTTGCTGCCAATTCATAATAGTGCAATGCCTGTTGATAATCCTGTTCAACATAGATTCCATCTTCATAACAGTATCCTAGTCGCCATAACGCCACATCAAAACCAGCATCAGCACCTTTTTGATAACACTCTACAGCTTTCTTCAAATCAATATCTACACCAATTCCCATTTCATAACAACAACCAAGATTTGTTAATCCACGTAAATTGCCATATTCACTAGATTGACGATAACACTCTACAGCTTTTGTTAAATCTTTTTGACAGCCCATTCCTGTTTCATAATAATAGCCTAAATTACACAAGGCAGCTCCATCATGAAGCAAAGCGGCCTGTTGATAATAATCAAAAGCTTTTTTCAAATCAACCTGTCCATCTAAAAGTCCTTCTTCGTAAATATAACCCAGACAGCAAAGAGCACGTGGATACTCATAGGAAGCTGCTTTTTCATACCATTTGACAGCTTCTTGATAATCAGCTTTGCCATAGATTCCCTGTTCATATAAATAAGCCAGATTACACATCGCTCTTAAGTTGCCTTGATTGGCTGCCTGTAAAT
>CALVFK010000070.1 GCA_944326805.1 uncultured Massilimicrobiota sp.
CGTCCACCAAAACGTCCTCGTGGATAATGAAGTCAATAAGTAGTTATTTCTAAGTGAGGAGGGAAATAATGCAAAAGTTTGAAAAAGCAAATTTTAATGTCGCAGAATATGATGAAACAGATTTTTATGGTAAGTTTGTAATCGAACCACTTGAAAGAGGTTTTGGAACAACTTTAGGAAATGCATTACGTAGAGTTTTGTTATCATCTATTCCTGGATGTGCAGTACATGCAATTAAAGTTCAAGGAGCAATCCATGAATTTTCTGCAGTTGATGGTGTCGTTGAAGATGTCACTTCAATTATCTTAAACATTAAAAAATTGGTTTTTGCAATTGATGGTGATGATGATGTAACGATGGTTATTGATGTTAAAGGACCAGCTGTTGTTACTGGTGCTGATATTCAATGCCCATCTAATGTGACTATGATTTCAAATGATATGGAAATTGCACATGTTGCAGAAGGGGCACATTTCTATATGGAAATGTATGCTCACAAAGATCGTGGTTACATGAGTGCTGATCAAAATAAGAAAATGATTAACACAATTGGTGTTATCGCAACTGATTCTATTTATTCTCCAGTTGTAAAAGTTGCTTATAATGTTGAGCCAACTCGTGTAGGTCAAAGTGCAAAATATGATCAACTGACTTTAGAAGTCACTACTGACGGTTCTATTCAGCCACATGAAGCTTTAGCCTTAGCTGCTAAAATTCTAGTGGAACACTTAAATATGTTTGTTGAATTAACTGATATGGCAATGAACATGGAAGTTATGAGTGAAACAGAAGAAGATACAAGTAATAAAGTATTAGATATGACTATCGAAGAATTAGACTTATCTGTACGTTCATATAATTGCTTAAAAAGAGCTGGTATTCAAACAGTTCAAGAACTCGCTTCTAAGAGTGAAGACGATATGATTAAAGTAAGAAACTTAGGTAAAAAATCTCTGAAAGAGGTTAAAGAAAAATTAATCGAATTAGGTTTAGGATTTAAACAAGTTGATTAATGTTAGACGAAAATTATTGGAAGGAGCACTAATTTATGGCACACAATAGAAAATTAGGGCGTGTATCATCTCATAGAAAAGCAATGTTACGTAACTTAGCTACAGATGTAATCATGTATGGAAAAATTGAAACAACAGTGACTAGAGCTAAAGAAGTTCGTTCAATCGTTGATGAATTAATTACTTTAGGTAAACGTGGAGATTTACATGCAAGAAGACAAGCAGCACAAGTATTACAAGATGTTGTTGATCCTGCTACTGGTAAAACAGCTCTTCAAAAATTATTTGATGAAGTTGCACCAAAGTATGCAGATAAAAATGGTGGATACACTCGTGTTTTAAAAACATATAATCGTAAAGGTGATAATGCACCAATGGCAATTATTGGTTTATTCTAAAAGGTGATGAGAATTCATCCCTTTTTTATTTTATTAACAAAAAAAGTGTTTTATATATATTTTTTTGTTAATAGAGTTATCAAATGCATTTTCAATATAGATATTTCATTTTCATCATTTTATAATGTGGTCGTCAAATAAAGGAGGACAAATATTATGAACATGAATAAAAACGAAATTAATGAAAAAGCGAAAAAAGCTTATCAGAAAATCTTTAATGAAGAATCTCAAAAAGAAAATCATAAGAAGAGTGATAATGTTGTTTTCAATATAGATGATTTTGAAAATAAAGTGGAGGAAATGAAAGAAAAAGAAGAAGAAAGAATTTCATCATTGGATCTTTTAAGAAAACAAATTAATGATAAAGCAAAACAAAACTTAAATCATTACTTTGTTGAAAGTGATAAAAAACCATTGGAACATAAGGCAATGGATACTGAAGAAATGTATCAGCAGATGAAGCAGCAAGAATGCCAGTTATTTGAAAAAGTTGCGATGATGAAAGAAAAAAAATTAAATTTGAAGTAGGAAACACATCATTTGATGTGTTTTTGTTTTGCATATTATATATCTTTTGTTTATAATACATAGTTAAAAAGAGGTGTTTATATGCTTATACATAGAATAGAAAAAACTCATTTTTCTCCAAGTGAAACAGTCATTATTGATTATATTTTAAAAAAGGGTTTAGAAATAAAAAATATGACAATTTCTCAGATTGCCCAACATACATATACATCTGCACCTTTGCTCGTTCGTATTGCAAAAAAACTAGGATACGATGGCTGGAATGAATTTAAAGAAGACTATCTTAAAGAATTAGAATATTTATACTATAATCAACAGATCGATGCGAATATACCATTTGTTATTAATGATGATATGATGACCATTGCTAATAATTTGTGTATTTTAGAAAAAGAAACAATTCAAGATACTTATTCTCTTTTACAACATGATGACTTACAAAAAGCTATCAGATTATTACGAGACTGTCATTCTATTGATATATATGGACGTAAACAAAACATTGATATAGCACGTTCTTTTCAAAGTCGAATGTCTATTTTACAGCGACAAGTTCAATTATGTTCTTTGAGTGATGAATTGGATTCGACGTATTTATTGAGCAATCCAAATCATTGTGCTATCATTGTTTCATATTCAGGACATGCTTCATGTATTCAACGTCTTATGCAAACTTTAAAAAAGAAAAGAACTCCAATTATTGCTATTACGAATATTGAAGAGAATTATTTATCACAGATGGCTGATGTGACATTAAAAATGTCTTCACGAGAATTGATATATACAAAAATTGCTGATTATGCAAGCAGTTTGTCATTAAAATATTTATTTGATTTATTATATAGCTGTTTGTTTTCCATTCATTATAAACAAAATCTAGATAGTTGTATTAAAATTGCTAAAGAATTAGATCAAATGCAGCATGAGGAATTTATGTGATTTTAACATGATCATTATAAAAAGATGAAGTTGACAAGAGATATAAATCATACTAAAATTGAACTACTTGGAGGCTAGATATGGAAAAGATAATTGAAGTGAAACACTTATCCTTTGGATATGATGAGGATATATTAACTATAGATGATATCTCATTTCAGATTCAAAAAGGTTCATATACAACAATCTTAGGACATAACGGAAGTGGAAAAAGTACTATTGCAAAACTTCTTATGGGATTATTAGAAAAAAAGTCTGGAGATATTATTGTAGGTGGAATTCCTTTATCTGAAGAAACATTAAGTCAAGTGAGAAATCAAATGGGAATAGTTTTCCAAAATCCTGATAATCAATTTATTGGTTCTACAGTGAGGGATGATATTGCTTTTGGATTAGAAAATAATTGTGTTGACCCTGCTTTAATGGATGATATTATTAATGAATATGCTAAAAAAGTGAATATGTATGAATTTTTAGATCATGAACCTACAAAACTCTCTGGTGGTCAAAAACAGAGAGTTGCTATTGCAGGAATACTGGCAATGAGTCCATCTATCATTATTTTAGATGAAGCAACAAGTATGTTGGATCCAAGAGGAAAAAATGAAATTAATGCATTAGTTCATCAATTAAATAAAGATAAAAATATGACAATTTTATCTATTACTCATGATATTGAAGAAGCTGCATTATCTGATTATGTTATTTTATTAAGTGATGGACATGTTGTGGATGAAGGAAAACCAGAAGATGTTTTAATGAAAAAAGATGAAATAGAGCGTTTATCATTAGATATACCATTTGCATATAAAGTGAGTGAAGGATTACAGAAGTTAGGAATTTCTATAACAAATCAAATTGATAGAGAAAAGTTGGTGAAAGAATTATGTCAATTACATTCAAAGAAGTAGAACATACATATTCTGTTGATACACCGTTTGCATACCATGCTTTAAAAGGTGTGAATCTGGATATAAAAAAAGGAAGTATGACAGCACTTATAGGGCATACAGGGAGTGGAAAATCAACACTTATCCAACATATTAATGCATTGTTGTTACCAACTTCTGGTCAAGTACAAATAGAAGATGTTTTGATAACTGCAACAGATAAACCTTCCTCTTTAAAATCATTAAGAAAAAAAGCGGGGCTTGTTTTTCAATTTCCTGAATATCAGCTTTTTGAAGAAACAATACTAAAGGATATTATTTTTGGACCTAAAAACTTTGGAGTCAGTGAAGAAGAAGCCATTAAGATTGCAAAAGATATGATTCAACTTGTAGGTTTAGATGAATCTTATTTAGAACGATCACCTTTTGATTTATCAGGTGGACAAAAACGTCGTATTGCTATAGCAGGGATTTTAGCTATGAACCCAGATATTCTTATTTTAGATGAACCCACAGCAGGTCTTGATCCACAAGGTGCAAAAGAAATGCTGCAGTTATTTAAGAAAGTGAATCAAGAAGGAAAAACTGTTGTTTTGGTATCGCATGATATGAATCAGGTTTTAGAATATTGTGATGATGTTGTTGTCATGAATCATGGGCGTGTAGAAAAACATGTGACAGTCGCAGAATTGTTTAAAGAAACAGAGTATTTAACATCTTTAAGCATAGATTTACCTATCATTACATCATTTATCTTAGAATTAAATAAAAATGGATTTCATATTGATCCTTCTATCAAAGATATCAATGTTTTAGTCCAAGAAATAGGAGGACAACTCAATGAATAATATGATGTTTGGAAAATACATACCTATTGATAGTTTTATTCATCGTTTGGACCCAAGATTAAAAATTGGTTCATTACTCTTATTATTAATTGCTGTTTTTTTTGATGCTGGTTTTTTGGGATATGCTCTTTTAGGAATATTTGTGATTATAATGGCATTGTTATCACATATAAAAGTATCTCAAATTCTTAAAGCAATCAAACCAATGCTTTTTATGATGGCATTTTTAATGATATTTAATCTTTTATTTATTCAACAGGGAAATTTACTCGTATCTATTGGTTTTATAAAAATTTATGATCAGGCAGTTTTACAGACATTATATATTTTTATAAGATTAATTCTCATTATTGTTATGACAACAATTCTGACAGCAACAACAAAACCCTTAGATTTGACATTAGGAATTGAACATCTTTTATCACCTTTTAAAAGAATTGGTTTTCCTACACATGAAGTGGCTATGATGATTTCTATTGCGTTACGCTTTATTCCAACATTATTAGAAGAAACACAAAGAATTATGAAGGCACAAGCGAGTCGAGGAGTAGAATTCTCTGAAGGGAGTTTAAAAGAGAAAATACTTTCTATTGTATCCTTGATTATTCCTTTATTTATTTCTGCTTTTCAAAGAGCAGAAGATTTAGCCAATGCTATGGAAAGTAGAAATTATAACCCAGAAGCAAAACGTACAAGATACAAACAACTCATCTGGAAAATATCTGATACAATTTCGTTTGCATGTGTTATTATGATATGCTCTGTACTGGTTATAATGAGTTTTGTTTTATGAGAGTTAAATGTATAGTCAGTTATGATGGCAGTCGTTTTCATGGTTTTCAAGTTCAAAATAAAGAAAGAACGATCCAAGGTGAGATTCAGAAAGCTATAAAGAAAATTAATGAAGAAGAAACGATGATTCATGCATCAGGAAGAACAGATGCAAAAGTTCATGCTGTTCATCAGGTCTTTCATTTTGATACAAACAAAGCATTACCAGAAAATCAATGGAAAAGAGCTATTAATCATTTTTTGCCTAACGATATCTATATTTTAGATGCCAAATACGTAAGTGATGATTTTCATTCACGTTATAGTGCTATTAAGAAAGAATATCGTTATTTGTTAAATACAAAAGAATATGATCCATTTCAAACAAATTATATTTATCAGTATGGACGTGATTTAGATATTGAATTAATGAGAGAAGCAGCTCAAATTTTTATTGGTGAACATAATTTTGCTTCATTTTGTAGTTATGATCAATATGGAAATACAATTCGTTCTTTATATCATTTTGATATTGAAGAAAATGAAGGTATCATTACTTTTCGATTAATAGGTAATGGATTTAGGCGTTATATGGTTAGACATCTTGTAGGAGGAATTATTCAAGTAGGAGCAAAACGTATTCAAAAAGAACAACTTTTAGAAATGCTGGAAAGCTGTGGAGAAAAGAAATGTTTATTTAAGGCCAAACCACAGGGATTATACTTGCAGGAGGTGTATTATGAAGAAAACTAATTTTCATACACATACATATCGTTGTGGACATGCAAATGGTAGTGAAGAGGAAATGGTATGTGCAGCGATGAAAATGGGAATAGAAGAACTTGGTTTATCTGAGCATATCCCTTTACCTCATTATCGTCAACATTTATTTAAATCACTTATTGGAATGAGAAGTATCAGAAGTTTAGCTTCACTTATTCTTGCTTTTATCAAAAATGGTCCTGCTATGCGTATGCCTTATAAAGATTTAGATCAGTATTTGGAAAAAATTGATGAATGTCAAAAGAAATATCAAGATCAAATCAAATTATATAAAGGCTTTGAAGCAGAAGGATTAGAAGAATATTTTGATTACTATCAAAGTTTATTATATGAACATAAAGTCGATTATTTGATTTTAGGTCATCATTTTCATAAACATTGTATACATAGTGATTATTATGGAAGAGAAAATATAAGAAAAAAAGATATTTATCAATATTGTAATGATGTTGAAAAAGCATTGGACACAGGATTGTTTAGTTATCTGGCACATCCAGATTTATTTTTAGTCGGTTATAAAAACTTTGATTTAGATGCGAAAACAGTGAGTCAAAGAATTTGTGAGAAAGCAAAAGCCTTACATATTCCTTTAGAAGTGAATGCAGGAGGGATGAGAAGAGGATTAAGAAATGTTAATGGGGAAGATCTTTTTCCATATCCTAATGCTCATTTCTGGGATATTGCAGGAGAAGTTGGGAATGATGTTATATTAGGTTTTGATGCACATGATCCTTCTGATTTCAATGAAGGTATGTATAAACAAATGATGCAATTTTGTGAAGAACATCATCTACATGTTATTGATCATTTTGATTTTTTACAAGGCCATTTTGAAAAATTTCAGGGAGAATATGACATTCGATAGAAAATGTCATTTTCTCTTTTTTTTGCAACCAAACATAGTTCTTTTTTGTATTATAAGTGAAAGGGGGAAAATGAGTGAATAGTTTTAATGGTTTGTCTTTTGATGAAATAGTAGAAAAATATAGTGATATGATTACAAGAATTTGTATTCTTAATTTAAAAAATACAGAAGATGCTAAAGATTGCTTTCAAAACACATTTCTAAAATTATATTTATCCAATAAAGCATTCACTAATGATGAACATTTAAAAGCATGGCTTATTAGAGTGTGTGTTAATGAATGTAAAAACTATCGCTATTATTGGCATAGAAATAGTATTCAAATAGAAGACGTTGTTGTTTCACAACATCAAAATGATTTATTTGTGATATTTGAAATAATGAAACTTCCTAAAAAACAAAGAAATATTTTATATCTCTATTATTATGAAGGATATAAAGTATATGAAATTGCACAGATGTTAAAGATGAAAGAAAATACAGTAAAATCACATTTAAAAAGAGCAAGAGATAACTTAAAGGAAAGGCTTGGTGAATTCTATGAATAATCAATGGGAAGAATTTGATTGGATTAAAACACCAGAAGATTGGAAAAATATTCCAATGAATCAAAAAGAAAAACATCATTTTGTTTTTAAAGGTCTAATCTATCTAGGAATCATTTTTATTGTGAGTTTATCAACTATTGGAATCATTTATGCATATAATGATTCATTTAGAGAATGGGTCCATCAATATTTTGCAAGTGAAAAAGTGCAGGAGATTGAAACGTTTTATGAATCTCGTAGATTTTTAGATGAGCGATTTTTATATTATTTTCATGAAGATAATCAAGGTAATGAAATCATTGAAAAAATGAGTATTTTTGATGAAGGAAAATTTGTAGAAGTCAAGCTTCAACACTACAAAGGAGAATATAATCATTCGAAGTTTTCATTTGATTATTATCAAAGAAATGATGATATATATACTTTCAATCATGAAGGATACATTCAATACACACTTTATAAATTAGTTGACAATGATTTATATTTTGGTTCATCAGATAATAATTTGTGTTCATTGAATATGGTATCAGGGGAAATAACAAAAATAACAGATGATAATAGTTCAGTTAATTTTTGTTTATCCCCTCATCAAAAGAATATTTTAATCAATAAAAATGATGCGTATTGGACTGTTTATAATATCAAAACGAAAGAAGAGAGAAAAGTTGAAGGCCTGTCAGGCTATGCTCTTAGTAATGAATATTGTTTTATGGATGATTGGACTATATTATGTTTTCAAGGTGATGATCAGACACGTAAGATTGATTTAAAAAGTATGACATATCAGGATTTTCCAAAATCAGGTTTATATCCAGAAATTTCATTATGGTATGAAAAAGAGAATTGTCATGATGCATCTTCAATACTTGTGAATATGGAAAATCAACAAACAATGACTTTACCATTTAGTTTGACAGATTTTGATTACACAATGCTTAACAATAAATATTTAATATTACAAAAAGAAAATGATATTATGATATGTGATCTTGAAAATAATAAAATAAAGGAATTTCATAGCACATTCAATGAAAGTTATATTGATGTTATATGTTTGGATCAAAAATATATTATTTTTACATATCAAAATGAATATGTTGTTATGACAGTTGAAGAAATATTTACAGAATTATAACGACAAATAGGTAAAAAAATGATATTGACAAATAAATGAATGTTGCTATAATAATAGGTGCCTTATTTTAACTTTGTAGCCCCGGAAACTACAGGAGGATAAAAAATGAGACAAACAACAATGGCTAAAGAAGCCACAATTGAACGTAAATGGTACGTTGTTGATGCTGATGGAATGACTTTAGGACGTTTAGCATCAGAAGTAGCATCTGTATTAAGAGGAAAACATAAACCAACATTTACTCCACATGTAGATACTGGTGATTATGTAATCGTAATTAATGCGGATAAAGTAGTAATGACTGGTAAAAAATTAGATACAGTTAAATACTATCATCATTCAGGTTGGTTAGGTGGTTTAAAAGTAAAAACTGCTCGCCAATTCAAAGAATCAAATCCTACAGGATTTGTAGAAGCAGCTGTTAAAGGTATGTTACCTCATAACACACTTGGAAGAAAACAAGGGATGAA
>CALVFK010000071.1 GCA_944326805.1 uncultured Massilimicrobiota sp.
GAAATTGAAAATGAATTTATTCCTATTTTAGAATCATATTTAAATGAAACATTGGATGTAGAAGTCATGAAGACACCAATGCATCAGTTAGGTTATACATATTTAGTATTAAAACATCATACACGTTATTTTGTTCAATATGGCGTCTGTCAATGTGCCAAAGAAAGTATTGCCTGTGGGGATAGTTATATGATATTTTCAATGAATGAAAATGATTATTTTGCCTTGAGTGATGGTATGGGTCAAGGACAAAAAGCCAGTGATGATTCAAAGTTGACATTAGATGTCATGAAACAGTTGATTAAAAATGGTATATCATTAGATGATACAATTCAATCCGTGAATGCTTTATTGAAAATAAAGAATCGTAATGATATGTTTACAACAATGGATATGATGGAAATTAATCTGGTGAGTGGAATGACAACTTTTATTAAATATGGTGCTTGCCCAACTTATATTTTAAGAGATCATGAAATCATAGAAGTTGAATCAAAGACATTGCCAATGGGGATTGTTTCTCCTTTAGAAACAGTGATTCAAAAACAGACTTTAAAAGAGAATGATATGATTTTTATGGTGAGTGATGGCTTTTCTGGGCATTTTCATGAATTCTTGAAAGAAAATGAATATTTGATTGGTGATGATCACCCTAAGGATATTGCTCATTTATTGATGACCTTAGCCAGTGATGAACAACGAAATGATGATATGACAATTATGGTTTTAAAATTATGTAAGCAATAATCCCAAAATATTGGGATTTTTGTTTTGGAATTGAAATTTCTTTGATATAATGTCTTCATGGAGTGATAACATGAATTTAGAATTATTGGATCGTTCAAAATATTATATTATTGGAGTATCTGGAGGTTGTGATTCGATGTATCTTTTGGATACATTAAGAAAACTGGGCTATCATTTATTAGTAGCACATGTGAATTACAATTTTCGTCATGACAGTTATCTTGATTATGAACTGGTCAGTGATTATTGTGCTACTTATGGCATCCCTTTTTACTATAAAGAATATCATTCACAAGATTATCATCAGGGCAATTTTCAAAATCAGGCAAGAACATTAAGATATAATTTTTATAAGGAAATTTATGATTTGTATCAAGTGGATGGTGTGATTTTAGGACATCATTTAGATGATCATATAGAAACAATTTATATGCAGCTATCGCATCATAATACAGTTCACTACTTAGGGATTAAACAGGAAACACATGTTCAAAACATGCGTATTATCAGACCTTTAATGTGTTTATATAAACAAGATATTTTAAATAGATGTCAAGAAAGAAATATCCCTTATCATGATGATTATACTAATTTTGAAACTGATTTTGAAAGAGATCGTGTACGTAATACCATCTTAAATCAGTATACTTTAAAACAAAAAGAAGAACTGATTCAAAAGGCCAAACAACATAATCAAAGAATCAAAGAATTAGAGTTTAAAGTTGAACCTTATTACCAACAATATAAAGCAGATGGAATCATTTACTATTACTATATTCCTAAGGAGTTAAGAGAAATCTTTCTTTATTTAATTCTTCGTGATGTCATGCCAACACAATTGATTTCTTATGCTTTGATTCAAGAAATCAGACATCAGATTGATAGTGTCAAGCCAAATATTCAAATGAATCTACCAGTTAATTATCTGTTCATAAAAGAATACGATAATATCTACATCATTGATAAAGATAAGACAAAAGGCTATCGTTATGAATTTCGTGAATATATGCCTTTTGGCTGTGAATATTTCCATTTATTAGATAGTGGACATATCAATGAAGGGGTTTTTCTATCTCCAGAAGATTACCCTATTACCATCCGTACGATGAAAGAAGGCGACAGCATTATGACTTCTTCAGGGACTAAAAAAGTTTCACGTCTATTTATCAATGCGAAAATTCCTGCTTTAAAAAGAAAAACATGGCCAATTGTAGTCAATCGTGAAGGAACGATTGTATTGGTTCCACATATTGCAAAAAACATTGATTATTTGACTACAAAACCAAATGTATTTGTGATAAAATAGAGAGGCTTATTATAAGGAGTGGAGAAGTATGCATAAAGATGTTAAAGAAATTTTATATACACAACAACAAATTGCTGAAAAATGTCAGGAATTGGCAACAATGATTAATCATGATTATCATGATAAAGAAGTGATTTTAGTAGGTTTATTAAAAGGATCAGTTCCTTTTTTGGCAGAGTTATCTAAATATATAGAAATAGATGTGACTTTTGATTATATGGATGTCAGCAGTTATGAAGGTGTTGAATCTCGTACGATTACAATCAAAAAAGATTTGGACCAGGATGTCAAAGGAAAAGATATTTTACTTGTTGAAGATATTTTAGATACAGGTAAAACTTTAACAACTGTTAAAGCCATGCTTGAAGAACGTGGGGCAACATCAGTAGAAATTGTAACAATGCTGGATAAAAAAGAAGGTCGTACTTATCCAATTGAAGCAAAATATGTTGGATTTGAAATTCCTAATGCTTTTGTGATTGGATATGGATTGGATTTTAATGAAAAATATCGTCAGTTACCTTATGTAGGTATTTTAAAAGAAGAATGTTATCAGTAGTGAAAAGGAGATTGTATGAATAATAAGAATAAAAGTTTAATGAAGGCTATATTGCCTTGGATTCTTGTCATTATTTTATTGAGTTCACTTGTTCCTTTACTGAATATGGGAAGAACAAATGAAGTCAATTATACACAATTTACACAGATTCTAGAAGAAGAAAAAGTGACTGAAATGTCAGTGATGCCAGGAATCTATGTGACAAGTGTTGAAGGACAATATACAAAAACTGAAAAAGGTAAAGAGGTTAATTACACATTTAAAACAAACGTTCCTCAAACAGATCAGGAGTTAGATTCTTTAATTCAATTAATGGAAGATAAAGGAATCACAGTGCAAATTAGAGATGCCAAGAGTGAAAATATGCTAGTAGATACATTGCTTAGCTTACTACCATATATTTTATTGATTGGTGTGATGTTCTTTGTCATGAGAAGTATTGGAGGTGGCGGTGGAGCCAATGCCAAAGCCTTCGATTTTGGAAATTCTCGTGCCAAGTTAGAAAAAGACAGCAAGACAAGATTTACAGATGTTGCTGGAGCAGATGAAGAAAAAGAAGAATTAAAAGAATTAGTAGATTTCTTAAAGAATCCTAAGAAATTTGCAAATATGGGTGCAAAAATTCCTCGAGGTGTCTTACTTGTAGGGCCACCGGGTACAGGAAAAACATTACTGGCAAGAGCAGTGGCAGGAGAAGCCAATGTGCCTTTCTATTCTATTTCTGGTTCAGAATTTGTAGAAATGTTTGTTGGTGTCGGTGCTGGACGTGTGCGTGATATGTTTAAAAAAGCAAAACAAAATGCACCATGTATTATCTTTATTGATGAAATTGATGCCGTTGGACGTCAAAGAGGAACAGGTGTCGGTGGTGGACATGATGAACGTGAACAGACATTGAACCAGTTGCTTGTTGAAATGGATGGATTTAGTGGTAATGAAGGAATTATCATTTTAGCCGCTACAAACCGTGCTGATGTCTTAGACCCTGCATTGCTTCGTCCAGGACGTTTTGATAGACAAATTCAAGTGGCTAACCCAGATAAAAAAGCCAGAGCTGAAATCTTACGTGTTCATGCACGTAATAAGAAATTTACAGATGATGTGAATTTTGAAAATATTGCACAACGTACACCAGGATTCTCTGGTGCTGAACTTGCGAATGTTTTAAATGAAGCAGCATTGTTAGCGGTTCGTTTAGGACACAAACGTATTACTTTAGATGATGTAGATGAAGCGATTGACCGTGTTATTGGTGGACCAGCTAAGAAATCACGTAAATATACTGAAAAAGAAAGAAAATTAGTAGCTTATCATGAAGCTGGTCATGCGATTATTGGATTAACTTTGGAAGATGCTAATAAAGTTCAAAAAGTCACAATTATTCCAAGAGGTCAAGCTGGTGGATATAACTTAATGACACCTAAAGAAGAAACTTACTTCCAGACAAAATCACAGTTAATGGCAAGTATTACTGGATATATGGGTGGACGTGTTGCTGAAGAAATTTTCTTTGGTGATGTTTCTTCAGGTGCTCATAACGATATTGAACAGGCTACACGTATAGCACGATTAATGGTTACAGAATTAGGAATGTCTGAACTGGGACCTATTAAATATGATTCTGGACATGATGCTGTGTTCTTAGGTAGAGATTATTCTTCTACAAGTAATACACATTCTGGGCAGATTGCTTATGAAATTGATCAGCAGGTACGTAAGATTATTGATGAATGTTATAACCAATGTCGTCAAATTATCAATGAACAAAAAGATAAATTAATTACGATTGCTGATGCATTATTAGAACATGAAACATTAAATAATGAACAAATTGAATCATTATATAATACAGGACATATGTTAACTATGGATAATGGTGAAGATAATCATGATGATCATCAACAGATGCCTCCAGTTGAGGAGAAAAAAGATCCTGTTAATTTGGATGATGATTTATTAGATGAAATGAAATAAGCACTTATGTGCTTATTTTTGTAAGAGGAGAAAGTCATGAAAAGAAGTACAATGAGTAAATTACTGGTTATCATTATTATTGCTTGTATGGTGATACCTTTAATCAGTTATTTTGCATTTGGAGGTTAAAATGAAAGATTATTTAGTCAGAGGAATAGTAGAATCAAAGAATTGTCGTGTCTTTGCATGTACAACAAAACAATTATTAGAAGTTGCAAGACAAAAACATGATTTGTGGCCAACAGCTTCAGCTACATTAGGACGTTTCATGTCAGCAACTTTCATGTTAGCAGCCATGAACAAAAACCATGAAAAAATGACTGTGACAATGAATGGTGGAGGAAGTATTGGAACAATTATGGCTTGTACTAACAGTGATGGGAAAATCAAGGCATTTGTTGGTAATCCACATGTGCATTATACTTATGAAGATACTGGAAAATTAGGTGTGGGACTTGCAGTAGGAAATAAAGGAACTTTGCAGGTTATTAAAGATATGGGCTTAAAAGAACCATTTGTTGGAACTGTTCCTATTCAAACAGGGGAAATTGGTGAAGATTTTTCTTATTATTTTATGGTTTCTGAACAGATTCCTTCAGTTGTATCATTGGGTGTTCTTGTTGATACAACAAATGAAATTTTATCTAGTGGTGGTTTTATTATTCAGCTTTTACCAGAAGCGAGTGATGAAGATATTTCTTATATTGAAGAAAAAATGAGAAATTTCCCAGCAGTATCTGCGTTATTAAATGAAGGACATACACCAGAAGAAATATTACAGATGATTTTTGAAGATGTGAAGATTTTAGATAGTCAAGATTTATTTTTTGAATGTGACTGTTCTAAGGAAAAAATGAAAAATGCACTGATGACAGTTGGAAAAGATGAAATTCAAGCAATGATTGATGAAGATCATGGCTGTGAAATGACATGTCAGTTCTGTAATTCAAAATATAGTTTTAGTGAAGATGAACTCAAAGAGTTATTAGAGAGTATCCAGTAGGATATTCTTTTTTTGTTCTTTATCTTAAGTTAAAGGAAAAAGTATCTTAAATTAAAGAAAAGAATATATTATTGGTATTGAGGCATGTTATAATTATATTGTCATAAGATTATCTTTTTATATAATGATTTGAAAGTGAGATGAAAATATGAAAGCTGGTATAATCATTTATCAATCAAAATATGGTTCAACAAAAAAATATGTAGAATGGTTAATGGAAGAAATACAATTTGATTGTATAAAAACTTCAAATGCAAAAATAAAGGATATTGAAAAATATAATACGATTATTTTATGTGGGGGTATTTATGCTTCGGGAATCTCAGGAATATCTTTTTTGAGAAGAAATTATGATGTATTGAAAGATAAAAAACTAGCTATATTTTGTGTGGGCGCTTCACCTTTTGATGAACAAGCCTTCAACATGGTTAAAGCTCATAATCTTAAAAATGATTTGAATAAGATACCAATGTTTTATGGTAGAGGTGCTTGGGATGAAGACAAAATGTCATTTAAAGATAGAACTTTATGTAGAATACTGCAAAAATCAATATCAAAAAAAGATCCTCATACTTATGAACCTTGGATGAAAGCATTAATGAGTGCAGTTGGAGAAAAATGTGATTGGACTGATAAGGAATATCTAAAGCCATTATTGAATTATATTCAATAATAATTATAATTTTTGTTGAGATAGGAGATGTAACAATATGGTTAATGAAAATAAAAAAGATTTCAATGCTATGATGAAAAATAATAAGGATATGCCTAAAATACAAATAGTTGAAGATGAAAAAACAATTAAAAAGTATGGTGGAACTAAAATGTTTTTTGCACCACCACTTTATTATGATGAGTTAATGAAAAAAGTACCAAAGGGGAAGTTGATAACAGTTAGTCAAATAAGAAATTATTTAGCAAAGCAAAACAAAGCAGACTTTACAGACCCTATGACAGCAGGAATATTTATAAATATAGTTGCTTGAGCAAGTTATCAAAGAGATGAGGATATTACACCATATTGGAGAACTTTAAAATCTGATGGAGAATTAAATGTTAAGTATCCTGAAGCAATAGAACTGCAAAAAAGATTACTTGAAGAAGAAGGACATACAATTATTGTAAAAGGAATTAAAAATATAAAATATTATGTTAAAGATTTTGAAAATAGTTTAATAGAACTATAACTATTTTCAATTTAGTGATTAGTTAAAAAATTGGTATTTGAGAGGAAGTATAAAAATGACAACTGCAAATATAAAAGAAAGTATTAATTGTAATATTCATAAGGTTTGGGAAACTGTTTTAGCAGTTAATAAATATAATCAATGGCGAAGTGATTTAAGTAAAACGGAAGTAATAAATGAAGATCAATTTATTGAATATACCAAAAACGGTTATCCCGCTATTTTTACTATCACTCTTGTAGAATCGCATAAGCGTTGGGAATTTGATATGGAAAATAGCAATATGAAAGGACATTGGGTTGGTATTTTTACTTCCATAGAGGATAAAACGGAGATTGATTTTACAGAACAGGTAACAGCAAAGAAATTCTATATGAAGCCGTTTGTAAAATCATATTTAAAAAACAGCAAACACAGTTTGTTATGGATTTAAAAAGAATATTAGAGAAATAAATTTTCATAAAAAAGAAGGTACAAGGGGAAGTACCTTCTTTTTTTGGGGTTTACCAATATTAGGAATATAACTTCGATAACTTACATCTATTTTATATGGGGAGGAAAAATAGAGGGGAAAGTGTAAGTTATCTGTATATATGTTTGACTCATTTTTGAGTATTATTCATTTTTTTATGATTTTTTTTAATCTGTTAACACATAGAAAAGAAAGAGCAATTTTGATAAGATCAGGAATTATAAATGGAATCACACACCATCCTAAAACAACCGATAGTGCAACAGGTCCTGTTGTTTGTGTATAAACCATCATAAACCAGAATGTCCCAAAACTATAACAAATCAATAAACCTATAAGCATTGAAATGATAAAAGTGAAACGATTGTTTCCTAATGTATTTTCCATACACCACATAAATAAAGCAGAAAATAGAAAACCAATAATATAGCCGCCACTTGTCCCTAGAATGGCTCCTAGTCCACTAGAAAAACCAGAAAAGACAGGGATACCTATGATCCCTAATAAAATATAAACAACTATAGCGAGTGTACCTCTTTTTCCACCAAGCAAACCTAGGGTTATAAAAATACCCATTGTCTGTAAAGTAAAGGGAACTGTTGCAGGAATAGCTATCCATGAACAGATTGTGATGAAGGCTGCAAAAAGACCTATATACACAATATCTTGTATTTTATGACTTTGTGAAACTGTCTTAACGTTTTCCATGATACACCATCCTTTATAACTGGAGATAAGAATAACAGAGTTGATGTTTATTGTCAACTTATAAATATAATTTGCTTTACAATAAAAATGAAGATTCTATAAGAATCTTCATAAAAATATATTATAAATGGGAGAGGGAAAATATTTTTTATAGGAATTATTTTTTTATATCGCCTCCTTGCTTTATAATATACCAAGTTTTTGTCTTTGTATTTTCAAAAAAGTATGTTATATTGTGTTATGGTGAAAAATATGAAAATTGGAAATATAGATATTAAAAATAGAATAATTATGGCTCCGATGGCAGGAATTACGAATGTTGCCTTTAGAAAGATTATTAAAGAATTTGGAGCAGGGCTTGTTGTAAGCGAAATGGTGAGCGATAAAGCTCTATGTTATGGGAATCAAAAAACAATTGAGATGTTGACAATTGATGAAGATGAACATCCTGTTAGTATACAGATTTTTGGTGGAGATGTTGATTCAATGGTACAGGCAGCTAAGTTTGTAGATGAACATTCTAACTGTGATATTATTGATATTAATATGGGGTGCCCGGTTCAAAAAGTATTAAAAGCACATGCAGGAAGTTATTTGTTGCAGTATCCAGATTTGGTTTATGATATTGTAAAAAATGTAGTAGAAGCAGTGAGTAAACCTGTGACAGTAAAAATTCGCATTGGATATGATTTTGATTCTATTAATTGTGTTGAAATTGCCAAGTTGATTGAAAAAGCAGGTGCAAGTGCGATTGCTGTTCATGGGAGAACCCGTTCACAAATGTATGAAGGACATGCTAACTGGGATTATATAAGACAAGTCAAAGAAGCAGTATCTATCCCAGTTATTGGTAATGGAGATGTCAAAACAGCACAAGATGCAAAACGTATGTTAGATGAAAC
>CALVFK010000072.1 GCA_944326805.1 uncultured Massilimicrobiota sp.
CCCCCGACCCACCGGGTATGAACCGATTGCTCTAGCCAACTGAGCTACCCCGCCGTGTGAATCGTATAGTTTAGATAAAAATGGTGGAGCCTAGGAGGATCGAACTCCTGACCTCCTGCGTGCAAAGCAGGCGCTCTCCCAGCTGAGCTAAGGCCCCATAAATGGTCGGGAAGACAGGATTCGAACCTGCGACCCCCTGGTCCCAAACCAGGTGCACTACCAAGCTGTGCTACTTCCCGAATTCTTTAAGTTATTAATGGCGCGCTAGGCAGGAATCGAACCCACAACCTCTTGATCCGTAGTCAAGCACTCTATCCAGTTGAGCTACTAGCGCTTTTCTTTTTTCTTGCCGCCCTCGTCGACTGCTTTATTATTCTAACACATTCTTCAGAGTTTTGCAAGAGTTTTTTTAATTTTTTTTGACTTTTTTTAGCCATTCTTGAATGGTGCCCAGGGCCGGAGTCGAACCGGCACGGATTTTAAGGTCCGCAGGATTTTAAGTCCTGTGCGTCTACCAATTTCGCCACCTGGGCAACGTTGGAGGTTCCAGCCGGACTCGAACCGACGATGACAGAGTTGCAGTCTGTAGCCTTACCAACTTGGCTATGGAACCATTTCCTTAACTCGTTGCTCAACTAGTATATAATATTTTCTACATTTATGCAATACCTTTTTTACATTTTTTTGAAACCATTTATTCTTCATGTCATGATAATTTCATTTTTCCTTCTTTTATCCATTGTTTTTTTCATTCCAAAAATTTCAACTTTTATATAAAAAACATTATTTTTCTTAAAAAAAAGAGATATCCCCCTATCTCTTACAATTCCAATTTTTCACGGCGTTTAGATGATTGTATGAACTTTTCTTTTAACATCTTTTCATCCTCATTCATAATCGCTAATTTTAATTGATCAAATTCTTTTTCAAAACGTTCCATTGAAGCCAACAAATAATCTTTATTATGAAAAAACAATTCTGTCCATAAATCCGCATTAATATTAGCAATTCTTGTCAAATCACGAAAAGAATCCCCAATATATTTACCTGTTTCATATTTTTCATTATCACTATTCATTAAAGCAACAGCTAAAGTATGTGGCAACTGCGAAGTAAAAGAAATAATTTCATCATGATCATAAGGACTCATGATTTTTACACTTTTAAATCCCAATTGACTCACAAATTGACACATCCATTCTATTTTTTCTTGATGATTTTGTTCATGTTGAATAACAATATAATTTGCTTTCGCAAAAACTTCCTTGCTGGCATAAAGATATCCTTTCTTTTCACGTCCAGCCATAGGATGACCACTAATATATTCTACATCTTTGTCAATTATAGAAAGTGCCTGTTGTAAAAAATAAGACTTAATTCCAACAACATCTGTCACAACACTTCCTTTTTTAAATTGATGTGTCGCAATAAAATCCAAAACTTTTGATGGATATAAGCAAATAATCGTTAAATCACTTTGAGCAATAATATTATGTCCATCTTGATAGCCTTCAATAATGCATCCTTCTTCTTTAGCCATCGCCAATGTCTTTAAATCGCAATCTACTCCATAAACGTCATGTCCCAAGCCTTTTAACGCCTTAACAAAACTTCCCCCAATAACACCTAAACCAACAACTGTAATCTTCATCAATTTCTTCCTTAAAAAAGAAAGGACTAATGTCCTTTTTTTCCTTTCGCTAACATTTTGAGTTTATAATCTAATAATCTTTCTGTTAAATCTACATAATACATATGAGGATATTCTAAACGGAAGATTTCATCCCACAACAATTGTTTTTGTTGTTGAGAATATACTCTAATTTCATCTAATGAATAATGTGGATAAACATTTTTCCCTTCATCAAAAACAAGTGTCTGCAATGGATGAATTTCATATGTTCCTGCATATAATGTTTTATGTTTCCATGAATCCAATTGATGATAGATTGTCAAATCTTGATTTTCATCCAAAACTTCATCATGGAATGCAATAATATCTGCAATTGCTTTGTGTGTTTCTTTTTCAATTAAACGATATACTTTTTTAAAACCTGGATTTGTGATCTTTTCAGTATTTTCAGAAATTTTTATTTTTGGAATAATTTGTCCATCTTTTTCAATGGCAGCCAATTTATAAACACCACCAAAAACAGGTGAAGATTTTGACACAATCATATTTTCTCCAACACCAAAAGAATCAATTTGAGCTCCTTGTTCCAATACTGAACGAATTAAATATTCATCCAATGAATTAGAAACAGTAATTTGACAATCGTGTAATCCTGCCACATCAAGCATCATTCTCGCTTTCTTTGTCAAATAAGCAATATCTCCACTATCTAAACGAATTCCTTTTAATCTTTTCCCCATTGGAGCCAACACTTCTTCAGCCACTCTAATAGCGTGAGGCACGCCACTTTTTAGGGTATCATATGTATCAACGAGCAAAACACAATTATCCGGATAAGTTAACGCATAAGCTTTAAACGCTTCATATTCACTATCAAATGACTGCACAAAAGAATGAGCCATAGTTCCTAAAACAGGCATATGAAAATCTTTTCCAGCTGATACCGTTGCACTTCCTACAACACCACCAATGTAGGCTGCTCTCGCTCCATAATGTGCCCCATCATATCCTTGAGCACGTCTTGCTCCAAATTCCATAACTGGGCGTCCTTTGGCTTCTTGAACAATACGTCTTGCCTTTGTCGCAATCAATGACTGATGATTAATTGTGACAAGTAAGAAAGTTTCAATCAATTGTGCCTCTATTAATTTTGCTTTCACAGTAATTAATGGCTCATAAGGAAAGACAGGTGTCCCTTCTTTAACAGAATAAATCGTTCCAGTAAAATGAAAATCCTTTAAATAAGCAAAAAAGTCTTCATCAAAAACATTCAAAGATCTTAAATATTCAATATCTCCATCACTAAAATGCATATTTTCAATAGCTTCAATCAATTGCTGTAAACCGGCAAAAATGACAAATCCACCTTGATCAGGATTTTTACGATAAAACATATCAAAATAAACAATCTCATCTTGTTTTCCCAATTTAAAATAATTGTATGACATCGTTAATTCATAAAAATCCATAATTAAAGTTATATTTCTTTCACGACCAACATAGTTTTCTTCCATTATTGAACCCCCTATCGTTTTCATTATCATATACCAAATCTCAAAAAAAATAAAGTCTTATTGATTTCTAAAAAAAAGTAGTCACTTTTTTGTAACTACTTGACATCAAAAAATCATGATTCATTTTTAGCTTTTTCATAAGCCTTGATGACAGCTTCTTTCAATGCCTGAGAAGATTTTGTTGCACCAGAAATCGTATCTACATCATAATGATTTTTTTCTTTCATCGCAGTAATCATTTGTTCTAAAGCAACCCCACCAATTGAAGGTGTTTCATTATGTTCTTTAATGACAATATCCTGAAGATGATCATCTTTAAATGTTGTTTCGACTTCAAATTCTCCACCATATCCCATCGCCGTTGTTGTATAAGTGCCATCTTTATATTGGTTTTTCTTTGTTTCTTCATTTTTTTGTGGACTACATCCACACAACAAAAAAACTACAAATAGGATGAATACTCTTTTCATCATTTCAACCTCCTATTTATAGTTTTTGCTTAATTTTCAATCTTATGCATTTTTTTAAAAATATAAATCATAGGTTTCTCTTTGATAAGGCTGTGGCATTGGTGGAATCTTTTGGAAAACAATAGGAATCAGCAATTGTTGTTGTGGATGAATGATCAAATCGTCATCCAGCTGATTCATCGCCTGAATCCACGTCACTTCACTATGCAAAGTTTTTGCAATACGATAAACATTATCGCCTTTATGAACAGTATATAAGACAATCTCTCCTACACGTGGATTCACAATTCTTTCATCATCATACATATATGGATTAAACATGATTATCACTCCCAAGATAATATATGTATTTTCAATAATCATGTTTAGGACTTTTTCCTATTTTGTCGCCATTTTATTGAGAGCATCTTTTGCAGCCTGTTGCTCAGCTTTTTTCTTACTTGTCCCTTTTCCTATTCCTAAACACATATCATCCATCATCACAGCCACTTTAAATTCTGGCGCATTAGATGGTCCAGATGTTTCTAATAGTTCATATGTCACTGTACGACGTTGATCAGCTTGAATCAGTTCTTGAAGCGTTGTTTTATAATCAGTAATATCATCATAATCTAAATCATTAACATGTCTAAAAATCGTCTGGTGCAAAATTTTTAAAACTTCTTCTTTACCACAATCCAAATAAAGCGCCCCTACAAAAGACTCAAAAATATTGGCCAAAACACTTTCACGCTCACGGCCACCACTTTTTTCTTCTCCAACACCTAAATAAAGAAGTTCTCCCAGTCCCAGTTCTTTAGAAAAACGTGCCAATGATTCTTCACGAACCAGCTTACTACGTAACGTTGTTAATGTCCCTTCTGGGGCATCTGGAAAGAGCTTAAAAATAAATTCTGATACATATAACTGTAAAACAGCATCACCCATAAATTCCAAACGTTCATAATCTTTATGCACATAATGAGATTCATTAGCATAAGAAGCATGTGTAAATGCTTCTTTATAAAGAGATAAATTTTGAAATGGTATTTTTTCTTTTTGTAAAAAATCTAATATTTTCATTTTTGACTTAATCCTTCTTTCATTTGTCCAACAACATCCATTTTAACCATCTGATAAGCTAAATCCATCGCATTAGAAAACGCCTTCGCATCACTGGCTCCGTGAGCTTTCACAACAGCTTTTTCAAAACCCATCATTAAAGCACCACCGACAGATTTATAATCAAATTTTTCTTTTAAACTATATAATGATGATTTTGCTAGTAATGCTCCTATTTTTCCCTTAAAAGAAGACATCATACTTTCTTTAATCATTTTCATTAAAGTTCCAGCAACACCCTCACAAGTCTTTAACGCAATATTTCCACTAAAGCCATCAGTGACCACAACATCATAATCACCACTGAGGATGTCACGCCCTTCCACATTGCCAACAAAATGCAAACGATCACTTTGCTGTAATAACTGGTAAGCTTTTTGATGTGTTTCATCACCTTTTTTCGTTTCTGTACCAATATTTAATAAAGCAACACGAGGCTGATCTATTCCACGTATATTTTTCGCATAAATATGCCCCATAATCGCAAAATCATAGAGCTGCTCTGCTGTATTTTCAGCATTAGCACCAACATCCAGCATGGCCATCCCTTTACCATTATAAGTTGGCATCATAACCATTAAACATGATTTTTCAACACCTTCAATACGTTTTAAAAACAACATTGCACTTGTATAAAAAGCACCTGTAGAACCACAAGAAACAACGCCATCAACAATTCCTTCTCTAGCCATCATCACAGCTTTTACCATGCTTGATTCCTTTTTACGGCGCACTGACATAATCCCATCATCCATTTTCACAATATCTCTGGCATCGACAATATGAATATGAGGATAATTGGATAATTTTTCTAATTCTTCTTTTTTTCCTGTTACATAGAGTTCTGCATCAGGATGTTTTTTTATAAACATCTCACAAGCTTCCACCACAATTGCACTTCCTAAATCTCCACTCATTGCATCTATCGATAATTTATACACGTTTCATTCACTCCTTGTTTGTAAGTATAACATATTTAATCAACATATTCATTATTCACTTTCAATTTCTCTTGAATCTGACTCATGATTCCCTGATATTCATGATTTTGAAGATAATCGTGAATCATTTCCTGGGCATCTTTTCTAGCTACTGATAAAATTGGAAAATCTTTCATCACATCTGCTACCAGAAAAGTCGGCAAACCACTTTGACGCTGCCCTAAGACTTCACCTGGTCCTCTTAATTTTAAATCATACAAAGAAATTTCAAAACCATCATGACTTTTTTCTAAATATTGTAAACGTTCTTTGGCTTCTGGTGATGAAGAAGCACTCATCAAATAACAATAAGCCTGTTCCTTCCCACGTCCAATACGTCCACGCAATTGATGCAATTGACTTAACCCAAAACGTTCAGCATTATAAATAACCATCATATTGGCATTTTTTACATCAACTCCTACTTCCACAACCGTTGTAGAAACAAGAATTTGAATCGTATTATTTAAAAATCCTGTCATAACCTTTTCTTTATCTTCATCTTTCATTTGTCCATGCAACAATCCAACATGATATTGTTTTTGAAAATATTTTTGCATCGCATCAGCAATTTGCATCGCACTCTTAGCTTCCAGGTTATCACTTTCTTCGACCAGAGGACAAATCACATAACATTGTCCTCCATGGGCCAGATAATTCTTTAAATCTTTTAGAATTGGTTTCATTGAGGCAGAATGAATATACTTGGTGATAACAGGTAATCGTCCTTGCGGCATTGTTTTAATCGTTGATACATCCATATCACCATACATTGAAATAGCTAATGTACGGGGGATAGGTGTCGCACTCATAATTAAAAAGTCAACCTGCTGCCCTTTATTTTTCAATGCTTTTCTTTGCATCACACCAAAACGATGCTGTTCATCAGTAATAACGAGTCCCAGCTTAGAATAAATAACTTTTTCCTGAAACAGAGCATGTGTTCCAACAATAATATCAGCTTCTCCTTGGGCTATTCTTTGATAGGCTGCCTCTTTTTCTTTCATTGATAAAGAGCCCGTCAACAATTCAATACGAACTGGTGTTTCTTCAAAAAAGTGTGTTAAAGTCTGATAATGCTGGGACGCTAAAATTTCCGTGGGAGCCATCAATGCTCCTTGGAAACCTGCTAAATAATTAGCATATAACGCTGCCGAGCTGACGACGGTCTTTCCACTTCCTACATCTCCCTGTAAAAAGCGATACATCATATGAGAACTTCTTAAATCTTCTACAATATCTTTGATTGCTTTTTGTTGATCTGTTGTGAGAGCAAAAGGCAATGACAAAATCCAATTTTGAAACTCATCCACATTAAAATCTTTAGCCATTCCCATTTTTTGACTGCGTTGCTGCTTAATTAATTGCATTGTTAATTGAAATTTTAAAAATTCTTCATATTTTAAATATTTTAAAGCTTCTTGAATATCTTTTTTATTTTCAGGAAAATGAATGCAATACAAGGCATTTTCTTTACGGATAAGATGATGTTGAATCAAATATTTTTCAGGGATAAATTCTTCTATCTGTTGATGTAAAAGATTTAAAGCTTTTTTTATATATTGTCTAAAAGATTTTTGAGTCAACCCCTCTTTTAACGAATAAACTGGATAGATACCTTTTAATTCCTGTAAAGATTTGACCTTTAAATCTGAAGCTGTAATACGATGATTTTGACATTTCCCTATCATTGTCACAATCGTTCCTACTTTTAAATATTGTCTTAAAAAATGACGATTAAAAATAGTGACCTGAAAATGTTGTAAATAACGATCTTCGACTTCAAAAGTCATTCTTGACAATCTCCCTTTAAAAAAGATTTTGACTGGTGAGATAACTGTCCCCTCAATAACAATATGATCATCCTCATCTGTAGGATACTGTTCTTCAATAATTTCATAACGATAAGGATATTGTGATATCAGGTCTTCTAATGTATGAATATTCATTTGTCTTAAAAGTTCTAAACGTTTTTCTGTTGTCTTTAATAAGCGAATATCTGTCATTTTCTCACCACCTGTCGTTTATTGTATCATAAATTCAAAAAAAAGATACTCTCTATTAGAGAATATCAAAGATTATACAAAAATCAATAAGAGGATAAACATACTGACAATGGATATAATAATACTTAAAGAGTTTGTTGTTGCTGGCATATCTCCACTATATCCTATCTTTTGACTAAAGACAGCTGAAACTGAAGATAGTGGGGCTAAGAGTGCCATGATTAAAATTTGTCTTGCAAGCAAAGGCACTGGTAAAATCATAAAAAGGATCCCCGCCAGCAACAAATTTCCAACAATTCTTAAGATCATGATTTTTATCACATGTAAAGCTTCATGAGAAGAAACTTTAACTTCCAGCATCAAACCAATCATCATCATTGCTAAAAAGCTATTTCCGGCTCCAATCGTCGTTGCGATAGATAGTACAAATGATGGAAACTGCAACTGAAAAATAGCCATAAAAAAAATCAATAAATACACATCAAAAGGAATAGATGAAAACAGTTTTTTCAGTGTTTCCTGCAAAGAAAACGAATTTTCGCCACTTGCGACATAATCAGCCAAGGCATATGTGATTCCCAGTCCCATCAAGGCATTTCCAATATCAAAAGAACATAAATAGACAACTCCCATACCAGGGTAAAATGCCTGTATGAAAGGAAGAATAAAATTCCCAATATTATAGCCAGAAACATTAATCATATATGTTCCTTTTAAAACAGGACGTCCTTTTCTTGAAGCTATATAACCCACAACAATCATTAACATATTAGAAAGAATACCTACCATAATGAGAATAATGATAGTTATATCTAATGAGATCCCATTAGCACTTGTCAGCAAGGCACAAGGCAAAGTGACATTCATAATAATGGTTGCTAAAATATTTGCATCCTGTTTTTTTAAAACTTTCAATTTCTTTAATGTATAAGCAATCACAATAATAAGCACAAAAGTCAATGACGTTATAATAACATCCAACATAGTCATACCCTCTTTCTATATGCATTATAACATGTCTGGCCATAAAATAAAAAAACAAACAAAATATGAAAAAAATTAAAAAATGAAAAAAGG
>CALVFK010000073.1 GCA_944326805.1 uncultured Massilimicrobiota sp.
TCCTAAGGCCTTTTTTGGAGGTTAAGATGAAAAAGTTAATCATGATTGGTGGAACAATGGGTGTAGGAAAAACAACTATAAGTCAATTGTTGAAAAAAGAGTTAAACCATAGTGTGATGTTAGATGGGGACTGGTGCTGGGATATGCATCCATTTATTGTGAATGATGAAACAAAAAAGATGGTTATGGATAATATTGTTTATCAGTTACAGTCTTTTATTCATTGTTCAGTTATTGAAAATATTATTTTTTGTTGGGTATTACATGATCAAAGTATTATTGATGAGATTTGTCAAAGGCTGGATACTTCTCAGTGTCAGGTTTATTCTATTTCACTTCTTTGTGATGAAGACACATTAAGACAACATCTTCAAAAAGATATTGATTTAAAAATAAGAGATGAGAGTGTTATTGAAAGAAGTTTAGAACGTATGGGACATTATCATGATCTTTTGACATATAAGATTGATATTTCTTCTTTAAGTCCAAAAGAGATTGTTGAATGTATTCTTGATTATATTCAATAACAACATACGTTTGACTTCATTATCTATTTTCCTTATAATAGGGAATATATAAAGGCAGGGACATATGATGTTTACAAAGAAAGAAATTTTTAGTATTCCAAATATATTATGTTATTTTCGTATATTACTCGTACCCGTATTTTTATGGGCCTATTTTGATTTACAGTCAGATGAGGGGCATTTGGTAGCCGCTGGTGTATTGGTGCTGTCAAGTTTAAGTGATTTTCTTGATGGGTTCATTGCCAGAAAATGTCATATGATTACAGAACTTGGTAAGCTGATTGACCCTGTTGCTGATAAACTGACACAGTTTGTCGTTGCGTGTACGCTCATGTATACTTATCCAGCTTATGCCTGGCTGGTTGCGATTATTGTGTTGAAAGATGGTATGCTGTTGTTTGTAGGATATTATATTTATCGTAAAAAAGATAAACATCTTTCTCAGGCTCAAATGCCTGGGAAGATTGCAACAGCTGTATTCTTTGTTGTATCTATTATTCTGGTTGCTTTTTATATTCCAGGAACTATGATTTCATCTGTTTTGATATATTCAACGCTTATTTTGATGATTATTGCGATGATTTATTATGGGCATGGTCTCTATTGTTTATATCGTGAGAATTAAGGCTTTTAGAGCCTTTTTTCTATGCTTTCTGTTATGAATTCTGTATAATAAAAATAGGTGATATATTATGGGAAATAAAAGAGAACTGAAACGTTTATGTTATATGGAAGCTTTGGAAGATAATGTTGTTGGAGTTGAGATGATCTTAAATAGATTTAATCAGATTGATAATAAGAAAGGTGTTTTTGATTCTTATATTTTAACACATGATCGTACCAAAGCTATTTTGGATTTAGAATTGTCACTGGCTACACTCTGTATTTTACTTAGAAAGATGTCTGAGAATTTAATGGTTGTTATACCAACAGAATTACGTCGTGATATTAATAGTATTATTCATTCTAATCGTTTTGAATATAATCGTTTAGAGGTGATTGTTTATTCACAAAAAGGCAGGGAACCAGTAGATTTAAGAGGGTTACTTCGCTTTTGTCATTCCGTGCTTGATAGTGACAAAGTTCGTAAATAGAGGATGTTAAAATATCATTGGTGATGACAATGAATTTAAGAAAGAATATAGGTATCATTATGATGATGTTAGGTGTGATTTTAACGATTAATCATGAACAGCAAAATGAGTTTATTCAACAGCTGGAAACAAGTATTAAAGCTTATTGGCCTCTTGTTATTAGTTTTATCGGTATCTATATGATTTCTACACCTAGAAAAAGAAAATAAAATGTATATATAACTTTATTTTTTAAGTCAAATTTTGTATAATGAACGCGTATGGAGGTATAGAGAATATGAAAAAAAGACCTGTAGTTTTATGTATTTTAGATGGGTATGGATTAACTGATCGTGTCGATGGAAATGCGGTAAAATTAGCAAATACACCTAATTTAGATGATTTAATGGCTATGTATCCAACAACAACATTAAAAGCATGTGGAAATGCAGTTGGATTACCTGAAGGACAAATGGGAAATAGTGAAGTTGGACATCTAAATATTGGGGCTGGAAGAATTGTTTATCAATCATTAACACTTATTAATAAAGCAGTTGAAGAAGGAACATTTTTTACAAATGAAGCTTTCTTAAAAGCAATTCAACACGCTAAAGATAATGATTCAAAATTACATATTTGGGGATTATTATCAAATGGTGGTGTCCATTCTTCAAATGAACATATTTATGCTTTATTAAAACTTGCAAAAGATCAAGGATTAGAAAAAGTTTATGTTCATGCATTCTTAGATGGTAGAGATGTAGCTCCAGATAGTGGTGCTGATTTCGTACAAGAATTACAAGATAAGATGAATGAAATTGGTGTAGGTCAAATTGCTTCTATCTCTGGAAGATATTATGCAATGGATAGAGATAAGAGAATGGATCGTATTGAATTAGCTTATAATGCATTGATTGGAAAATCTGGAGAAACATATAGTGATCCTGTTCAATATGTGAAAGATTCATACGCTAAAGAAGTATATGATGAATTCGTCATTCCTGGATATAATCCAGATACAAATGGTGCTATTGCAGATAATGATGCGATTATCTTTGCAAACTTTAGACCTGATAGAGCCATTCAAATGTCTAATGTATTCACTGCTGATGTTTATGATAACTTTAAACCAGCTGATAAACCAAAAAATATTCACTTTGTATGTATGATGAGATACGCTGATACTGTTAATGGAGATATTGCATTCCATTCATTAGATTTATCTAATACTCTAGGTGATTATTTATCAGCACAAGGATTAAAACAATTAAGAATTGCTGAAACTGAAAAATATGCTCACGTGACATTCTTTATGGATGGTGGTGTTGATAAAGAAATCGAAGGAGCAACTCGTGTTTTAATTAATTCACCAAAAGTTGCAACTTATGATTTACAACCAGAAATGAGTGCATATGAAGTCAAAGATGCATTAATCGCAGAATTAGATAAAGATATCTATGATGTTGTGATTGTTAACTTTGCTAACTGTGATATGGTTGGACATACTGGAATTATTCCAGCAGCTATTAAAGCAGTGAGTGTTGTTGATGAATGTGTTGGAGAAGTTTATGAAAAAGTGCTTGAACTTGGTGGAACAATGTTAATTACTGCTGATCATGGTAACAGTGAAAGATTACTAGATGAAGAAGGAAATCCATTTACAGCACATACAACAAATCCAGTACCTTTAATTCTTACAAATACACACTTAGAATTAAAGGAAGGTGGAAAGTTAGGAGATTTGGCTCCAACAATCTTACAGTTACTAGGATTACCAATTCCTAAAGAAATGACTGGAGAAAGTTTATTAAAATAATATGAATGAGTCTAACGATAAGTTAGGCTTTTTTTATTAAGAATACAAAAAATAAGTCTTTTTCTGTTAAAAAATGATACAATAGAAAAAAGGGAGGGATATTTATGAAAGCAAAGTTAAAATATGTTCCATTTGCTATTGCTTCTGCAATAGTGAGCATAATCGCTTTGATTGGAACATATATAGTGTATTCATCACTTAATCAGTTAATGAATGGAGAGGGGGATTATTTTTCAACATTATCAAGTTTTTCAATGAGTTCTTTATCCAATGGCGCAAAACTCTTTGGGTTTGGATGTCTTGCTGTTGCTGTTGTTTCGATTATACTTATTGTTTACTTTATTTATGAAGAAAGAAAATTATCAATTATAGTAACAGGTATTGTTGGAATCATTGAATTTATATTGTTTGTTCATTTCTTTGATACAATTGGTTCAGCATTATCTAATATTGGTTCTTATTTATTTGGATCTGATTTTTCTTATAATGATATTATAGGTTCAATGCATAGCAGTCTTTTACTAGTTTTGCTGGTATCTTTGATTGGTACAGTGATCAATATTATCATTCTTCTACAAATGTATCATGTGATTCATATTTCTTTTTTACAACCTTATATGCCTTCTTTACAAAAACAGATTCAAACAGTTGTTGAAGAGGCAAAGCAGGATGAAGGAGGCGAATCACAATGAAAAAAACATATGCTTTTAAACCATTATGTTTATTAGTTATTATTTTTGATGTTATCTTATCCATTAGTTTATGGAGAATGGTGTCCATATTATCAAATGTTTTAAGTGCACTCACATCTTTATCAAGCATTTTAAGAGTGTTACTCTTTTATTTGTTAGGTGTTTTAGGTGTTATTGTCGTGACTGTTTTCCTCTATCTCTATTATGTAAAACAAGAGAAAGCAAAGGGTATCCTTTTTGATGCAGTAGCACATACACTGCTGGCTGTTTATTTTGGATTACAGCTTCTTGGTTTTGGAAATGGGCAGACATTATCAGCAAATGATAGTTTGTTTAACATTATTGCTTTATTTGTTCTTGTTTTGGTTGTAATACATGTTTTTGTGATGTTAAGACTTGATGATATGATTCATGTCACACTTTTAGATGCTTATTTACCAGCAGGAAAAAATCAGATGACACAATCTCAGATGGTTGAAGAACCAATACAGGATATATCATCTGTGCAAGAAGATTTGCAGGAACAAAAGGAACCACTTATGACCAAAGAAAAAGCTGTTGCATTTTTCAAAACGAAAAATGGTAAAATAGTCATTGGTGTGATTGGAGCCATTGTGATTGCTTTTGGTGGATATAAAGTTTGGGATACTTTCTTTAATAAGACAGTTATCGATGCATTTATGAACGTGACGGTATCTTTTGACGGTTATAATACTGAGGGAGAAGCGCGTGTAGAAAATGCAGGTATTGATTATGATATGACAAACGATGATTTGGCACAGTTTGTCGGAGGTATTTCATTTGAAGTTGAAAATAATGGAACGCTTTCTAATGGTGACAAAGTCACTGTAAAAGCTGTTTATTCCAAGGAAACAGCTAAACAATTAAAAGTTGTTTTAAAAGAAGAAACAAAACAGTTTGATGTCAGTGGTTTGACTGTAAAATATCAAAGTGCTTCAGAAATTGATCAGGCACTTTATAAACAGGCATACAATAAAGCCATTGAAGAAACAAAAGATGTATCAGCATTTCATGAAGATACAAAGGAAACATTCTATAAGGCTTATTATGTCAAAGCACAGGAAGAACAATTAAGTTATCAAAGAAATTATTTGGTTTTTGTGTTTGATGAAACTTATCAAAGTTATGATTTTACAAAAAATCAAGATGTTGAAAAAAAGAGATATGCTTGTTATTATACGGAATTTGATTCAAGCTATAATCCAGATGAAGTTTATATGACACATTCTTATTTATATAATGATTCATATACGTATGTAGAAAACGAAAGTGAAATTATTCCATCTTTACAAAGAAAATCTATGACTAATTATGGGTTATCACAAATTGAAGAAGTCAATATCTCTATTTAAAACAATAAATGATGTAAAGTTAATACAAAGTTTAAATATTCATGTTAGATTGAAAAAGAAATGATTTGACATGAATATTTTTTATGTTATATTAAACAAAAGTGGTGATGAAAGTGAAAAAGTGGATTTGCTTGTTTATAACGTGTTTTTTGTTGATGGGTTGCCAAACAGTGGAGACGGAAAAAATAAGTGTTAAGGGAATCCAACCTATTCTTTATGAAGAATTAAATAAATTGCTTAATGATGATGTCACTTTTTTATTATATATTGGTAGACCAGATTGTGGTGATTGCCAGGAATTTTATCCTGTTTTAGAAGATTATGTTAACCAATATGATGGAACAGGTCTTTATTATTTGAATATTAAAGAATATCGTGATCGTGCCCGTGATAAAGAGGCTACGCAGGAAGAAAAGGATTTTTATGAAAATCTTTATGAGAGACTTGATTTTGATTGGACACCAACCATTCAAAAAATAACAAATGGAAAGATTGTGAAAAGTTATCAATATTTGGATGAAGATTATTTTGATATCAAAGATCGTCAAAAACAATTAGAGGAAAAACAAGCGTTTTTAGATGAATTTGAGATATTTATGAATACATATTTTGAGGAGGAATAAGGTATGAAGAAATGCCCGAGATGTGGACATGAATTAAAGGATGATGAGAATTTTTGTTCTCATTGTGGTTTGGATTTAAGAAATCATTATCATCGTAAACCTAATAATAAGGCTATGACTTATTTGTTGTATGTGATTATTTTCTTTTCATTTATTACAATACCTTTATTGTATAGTCGTATTTTAAGTGGAATGACAGGGTATGAAACAATTCAACAAAATGAGAAAGTCGCTTTACCAGCTATAGAAGGAGAAGCTACAGCTTTGATTGCCAGTTATGATACATTAGCTGATTTTCAAAATCAGTTTAGTAATGTTGATAGTATTGTTGAAAATATTCAACAATATGAAGATTCATTGGCTCAAAAACAAGAAGGTTCATGGACAAAAACTTATGTGATTCAAGTCACTGATAATTATAATATTTATTATGATTTGACTTATCAGGTTGCAGTAGATGAACATACAACACTTCAAATAGAACGTTCTTTTGATCGAGCGCATAGTTATAATGATGAAAAAATCACAATGATAAAAAATGATATAACAACATTTGAATCATTATTCTTATCAGATTCACAACAACAGCTTTTTCAGAAGTTTTCTGGTTCACAGAATATAACAACACAATTAATGAATGATTTTCAAAAGCGTCAAGATGAATTTGAAAAGAAAAAAGAAACATTAGGACATTATGGGATGGGTAATTATGATGAACAATCTTCTTTTGTTGTGTATCCACAACAAAAAAACTTTCAGTCAAAATTAACTTATGTACATACCCCTCAAGAATATATTGATGAATAAAGAGGTTCAACCTCTTTTTTTCTTTGCAAAGATTAACATATTGGATATAATAGGAACAATAGGTGATGTATGATGAAAATATTAATAAGTGATATTGATGGAACATTAATCAAAGAAGATCAAAATATCAGTCAATCTAATGTTGAATATATGCGTGAATTGCAAAGGCAAGGACATAAGATAGCTTTATGTACAGGGAGAAATCGTTTTGAAATGCAGTGGGTTTTAGATACTGTTGCTTTTCCTTATGATTATCTTATATTGAATAATGGGGCATTCATTGTAGACAAGAATCAACAGATAATCTATGAAAAGATGATTGATGGAGATGTTGGAAAAGCTGTTTTGGATTATGTATCTCATTTTGAAGAACTGGATTATTTTTATAGTGATGGAAAAAGCAGTTATGGATATGAGAATGGTTATTATGTAGAACGAATGACAAAACAGTTTCAACATGTTGATGATTTATTTTATCAAGAATCATCGTGTTTTGAAATTATTTCTTTTTGTCAAAGAAATCATCAGATGGATATTAGTCAACAGTGTTTTGAATATATTCAAAATCATTGGCACCAGCAGTTAAGCCTTTATTATAATTTACATTATGTAGATATTGTCGCAAAAGGTTGTTCTAAAGGAAATGCAGTGATGTGGTTATGTGATTATTTAAAAATAGATGACTCTTCTATTTATGCGATAGGTGATTCCTATAATGATTTATCAATGTTAGAAAAGGTAAAGAACAGTTATACATTTGATTATGCTCATGATGATATCAAAACAGTGATACCACGACATGTTCATTATGTTTATGAAGTTATTCAAAAAATGTTGGAGGAGGAAAAGGTATGAGTTGGCAAGATAAATTAAGAAAAGTGGATCCCTATATTGCAGGCGAACAACCACGTATTCAAAATCTTATTAAATTAAATACAAATGAAAATCCCTATGATCCTGGTGAAAAAGTAAAGGAGGCTATCAAACAGTTTGATTCATCACAATTATCTTTATATCCTAGACCAGATGCTGATGAATTAAGAAAGGCTTTGGCCCAATATCATCATTTAGATGAAAATCAAGTTTTTATTGGAAATGGTTCTGATGAAGTTTTAGCCCTCATTTTTTTAACATGCTTTAATGGAAAAGAACCTGTATTATTCCCTGATATTAGCTATTCTTTTTATCCAGTTTACTGTAAGTTATATCAGATTCCTTATCGTCAAATACCATTAAATGATCAATTTGAGATAGTCTACACTGATTACTATCAACCGAATTCAGGTATTATTTTTCCAAACCCGAATGCTCCAACAGGTATGTGTATATCATTAGAAATGATTGAAGATATTTTAAAACATAATTTAGAGAGTATTGTGGTTATTGATGAAGCTTATATTGATTTTGGGGGACAGAGTGCTGTTTCATTGATTCAAAAATATCCAAATTTATTAATCACACAAACATTTTCTAAATATCGTTCATTGGCAGGAATTCGACTAGGTGTTGCTTTAGGAAGTCAGGAAGTCATTGCAAGATTATATGATGTGAAAAATTCGTTTAATTCTTATCCTATAGATCGTTTAGCACAAGTGATTGGATTAGCGAGCATGGAGGATAGTGAATATATTCAACAAAATGCTCAAAAAATCATAGAAACGAGAGAATATACAAAGTTGGAATTAAAAAAGTTAGGTTTTGTGATGCCTGATTCAAAAGCTAATTTTATCTTTGTGAAACATCCTCATTATGATGCTCAAAAACTTTTTCAACAGTTAAGAGAAAAAGGAATATTAGTTCGTTATTTTCATCAACCAAGAATTGAACAATATTTAAGA
>CALVFK010000074.1 GCA_944326805.1 uncultured Massilimicrobiota sp.
GATTTTAATTTGAATTCAGCAAGTTTTTCAACAGTCACATTTGTTTCGATTATAGCGTTTAATATTTGATGATACTTAATAAAGTCTAAATGTTGATATATTGTTTGACTTATTACTTTTGATAATGAATCAGGATTTATTTTATCACGACTTAAATTATTTACAATATCTTGCAACATTATACCTTGCTTTTGCAAATATATCATCAAAAAAATTTCTTCTTTTGAAGTCACATATTTATAGAGTCCACCTCTTGCAAGATTCATTTCTTTGGCAATCATTGTTAGCGTTATTTCATGGTAAGTTTTTTCATAAAATAATTTATCTGTAGTATCCATGATTTGTTGTATTCGTATATTTTTATTCTCTTGACTTTTTGCTCTAATAAAATTTTTTTCCATTATCATCACTCTTTCTTTTAGATTATAGCAAACAAATAAAAAAAATTCAATTGACAAGAGACACGATATCACTTATTATATCTTATATAAGAGACGATATGTCCCTTATAGAGAGGAGAGATATTGTGAAAGATTTTGTATATCAAATGCCTGTAAAGGTATATTTTGGTGAAAACAGTGTCAAGAGATATCTTAAAGACGAATTAAAGCATTATGGCAAGAATATAATGCTCGCCTATGGTCAAGAATCAATCAAAAGAAATGGTATCTATGACGAAGTTATCGAAGTCCTGGGGGAATGCGAAAAGAATATTATTGATTTTCCAGGAATATCAGCAAATCCTACTTATGAAAAAGTTTTGGATGGAATTAGGCTATATAAAGAAAATAATGTTGATTTAATCCTTGCTATCGGTGGAGGATCTGTCATCGATTGTTGTAAAGTCATTTGCTCAGGTACTGAAATTAATGAGGATATTTGGGAAGCTCAATTAGAAAAAGGAGTAATTCCAGAAAATATGGGAAATTTTGCTGTCATTTTAACTTTATCCGGAGCAGGAGCGGAGATGGATTGTTTAGGAGCAGTAACATATGAAAAAAGACATGAAAAGAAAACGTTAACTGGTCCGTATGCTAAATTTGTAATCGAAGATCCAAATTATATTATGACAGTTCCTCTTAAAGTATTTATGCCTGGAGTATTTGACAGTTTGACACATTGTATGGAAACTTATTTTGGAAAAACCACTAATGTATCAGACTTATTGAATGAAGGTTTAATGAAAGATATTATTTACAATATGAGAGAATTGATTCATGGAAATGATAGCTTAGAAGTTCGATCTAATTTAATGTGGGATTCATCATTAGTACAAACATTTTTGTTTAATGTTGGTAAGCCTGGTGACTTTCAAGCACATAAAATTGAAAATGCATTAGGAGCTTATTCTCATGGTACACATGGACAACAACTTGCAGTTATTCAACCGGCGTACTATAGAGCCGTTTATAAGGGAGATATATCTAAGTTTGCTAGATTTTCACGTGTTATTATGGAAATTCATGATAAAGATTCAGAAGAAAATATAGCATTAAAAGGAATAGAGGCATTAGAGAAATTAATCAAGGAGGCTCAACTGTCAACTACATTTACAGAATTAGGATATGAGCTAACGGAAGATATAGCAAGAACTGTGTCTCAGACATGTGAGATTTCTAATACAGGTCCTAGAGAATTAACAAGAGAAGAGATATATGAATTATTATTGCGTTGCAAATAGCGATATTGTATTGGTTTGATTAGAGAGAAAGGAAGGCATTATTATGGTCAAACATCTATATTTAATGAGACATGGAGAAACAATGTTTAATGTAAGAAGAAAAATTCAAGGATGGTGTGATTCTCCATTAACGGAAAACGGAGTAAAACAAGCAAAGGCAGTTCGAGAAATTTTAAAAGATATTCAATTTGATCATTATTATAGTTCTACAGCTGAGAGGTGTTGTGATACGCTAGAAATAGTCACTGATCATAAGGTTGAATATAAACGATTAAAACAGCTAAAAGAAAGAAATTTTGGTATTTTTGAGGGTGAAAGTGAAGATTTAAATCCTAAAAAGGATTGGTCATTCGATTATGATGATTTATTCCCGCATTATGGTGGAGAGTATTTTCAAGATGTAGTTGATAGGGTGGCTGGTATCTTAAAAGAAATTATGGATAAGAAGGATCATCAATGTGTACTTGCTGTTTCACACGGAGGAGCGTGTTATTCTTTTTTAAGTAGTGTAACGGATCCTAGTGTTGTAAATAATCAAGGTGGATTAACTAATTGTTGTATTTTGCATTTTGAATATGAAAATGATACATTTAGATATATTGACAGTATAAGACCAGCCTTTGAAAGTTGCAAATAGATTTCTATCGTGTTTACTTATCATTAGAGTAAATGTGTACTTTTATTATCTTTATTAAAAACGTACTAATTATTAAAATAAACACATAATATGAATATAAAGTAGTGGCATACATTTTGGCATACAAAACAAGATAACTATATATAAAATCTACAAATTATATACATTTTTAGATGTTTACTAATACAAAAAAACACATAAAAACATATATAAAAATTATATATGGATTGAAATGGATTTAGATTATGTAGAAGCATTGGAATACGGATTACCTCCAACAGGAGGAATGGGTATGGGTATTGATAGATTAGTGATGTTATTAACTGGTCAAGAATCTATCCAAGAAGTTATCTTGTTCCCACAAATGAAACCACGTAATAAATAATGATAAAATCAAGATAATTTGAATTTAATAAAAAAATATAACTAAGTTTAGCAATATTTAAATAAACTTCATAATGATAATTCTACTTATCAAAAAATTTTTCATTTAATATATTATAAATAATTATTGCAAAAGTGAATGCATTACAATATTTTTGTATAAAATTGTTAAAAATAATCATACTTGAAATTAGGCAGGTTACATGTTATAATCTGCTTGTAAATCAGATAGCATTGTACCAAATGCAAAAAGGTAAGGAACGCGACTCCTTACCTTTTCTAGTTTTTATAGTGAACTTAACACTAGGCTAGTTACCGTTAAAAGTAACTGTCTAACCATTTGCATATGTAATATACCATTAATCCTGCCACGACAGCAACTATTAAATCAGATAACATTGAACCACCTCCTTTCAAGAGGAGGAACGATAACAATCATATTATATCAAATACAAGATATTTCACAATTAAAAACATCCTTACGCAACTATTTTTATACATCTTTAAAAATGTTTCATACTTGAAATTGAATAAATTCAATGTAATAATCTATTCGTAAATCGAACATTGTTATATCACAACGCAAAAAGGTAAGGATCGTAACTCCTTACCTTTTCTGGTTTTTATAGTGAACTTAACACTAAGCTAGTTATCGTTATAAATGTCTGTCTAATCATTTGCATATGTAATAAACAATTACACTTGCCATTACAGAGATTATCAAATCGAAAATTATTATGTCAGCTCCTCTCCAAACAGGAGGGACGATAACAAATGCATTATATCAAATACTAATTTCTTTAACAATTTAATATTAAGAAATATTAAGATGAAAAATAATTTACTGGTTATATAAATATTTTCATAAAATGGCATACAAAACAAAGTAATTAAATATGGAATCTATAAATTTCATCTTTTTTCTATATTCACTAACACACAAAAACACGTAAAAACATGTATGAAAATTATATATAGATTGAAATGGATTTAGATTATGTAGAAGCTTTGGAATACGGATTACCGCCAACAGGTGGAATGTGTATGGATATTGATAGACTTGTGATGCTATTAACTGGACAAGAAGTTATCTTATTCCCTCAGATGAAACCACGTAATAAATAGCGATGAAATCAAGATGATTTAAATTGTTTTAACTCAATAAATAATAAAAATCAAAAGCATAACTTAAACAATAATCATCTCTACAAACGAAATGATATTGAGTTTACTGTTATGCTTTTTTATTCCATATAATAAGTTAAATAATTTATAAAAAATGTAAGTGAATGCATCTAGGTTAAATATATAAATATAATTCATTTAATTTCTTTGTTCCTGTTGCTACTATACATGGCATGAATAACTAGCTTAACAAATAAAAGATTTGGCATTCAAAATAAGATAATTGCATATAAAAAATACAAATTATATATATTTTATATGTTTATTAATTATAATTAAATTTACTCCTTTTTCAATTTTTATAAGATGTTCTATGGTGGTACTTCATCAGATCTATTTCAAAACAAAATTATATACACATTAATTTTGAGTTAATTTATTGTAAAGTAATTTAATGTCTCTTGATTTACATAACAAATTTTTATATTCTTAAATAAGAAAAATATTTATATTTAATTAGCAAGAAACTGAAAATGGAGGTAAAAATGAAAGATTATTATATCTTATTTGGCATATGCTTTTATATATTTGTATTAGGAAAAATATTAGTAACTATTATCCCAGGGAATGAAATTGCAAATGCACTTCTATTTTTAACAGCTGTTCTTGTTGGTGCAATGTATTATTTTCAAAATAAAAAAAACAAATAACACAATAAATATTAGAATACAGATTACTACCAACCGAAGAAATGAATATGGGTATTGATAGACTTGTGATGTTATTAACTGCTCAGTAAAGTATCTAAAAAGTTATCTTATTCCTCAGATAAAACCAAGAAATAACTATCTTAATGAACAGATAGTTATTTTTCTTTTCTATACAAATAAAAGTTAAAATAAATTCCAATAAAAATATTAATAATCATTCACAATTTTATATACTAATAGCTCAATGATTTTTATTGTAAAACAGATAATATCTTGGTAGGATATTTATATAGGAAAAATTAAGAAAGGAAAAAAGATATAATATCTAGGTGAAATTATGATCAAGTTAAAAGACATTTCTTTTTAATATGATAAAGAACCTGTTTTAAAGAAATTAAATCTTGAAATCAACAAAAATGGTATCTATTCTATTGTTGGAGAAAGTGGTTCAAGTAAAACAACACTATTTAAGATTCTCACAGATTTAATATTGCATTATGAAGGAGAATACTTCATTAATGAAACGACTGTAACTTTAGAAGTGATTCAGAATAATATTGCTTACATCAATCAGGAAGCAACTGTATCACCAAATTTAACAGTAAAGCAGCATTTTTTATTGATTGCTTCAATATATAATATTGATATAGATGAACAAAAAATGAAAGACTTCTTAGAATTAGTACATTTAAATGATAAGAAAATGAATGATGTTGTCGATCGTTTTTCTTTAGGAGAAAAACGAAGATTTTTAATTTGCTTATCTCTCATGAAAAAGGTACCTATTATTGTCATGGATGAACCAACAGCTTCATTAGACATTGCTAATACAAAAACTGTCATGGAGTTGTTAAAAAAGATCTCACATAATACAATTATTATTATTTCTAGCCATGATAAGGAAACAGTGCCTTTTTGTGATGAAGTGTTTGAAATGAAGAATGGTTCAATCTATCAACTATCAAACGAAACGAAAGAAAACTATGTCATTTCATTGATACAAGATAAGATATCTGTTTCATGCTATCGAATAAATCAGTTCAAGGGCAAAAAAGATATAATATCGTTAGTTGTCACAATAATAATAGGCATACTTGTTGTCAATATAACAACTTTAAGCATACTGTCTTCGATAGCAAGCTATACAGCTACCAATCATATTGTTTCAAATGGTCAAAGAAATGAAATATTTTTTAGCAAGAGTGAAATAGATAGAGATTCTCTTATGCCCTATAGTTCCTATATTTCGTGGGGACTTGCATTAGATGATGATGAGTTAGAGATGATAGAGAAAAACATAGGAAATGTCCTCATCAAACCTATGGTTATGTTCCCGAGTACAAATTATGGAATAAGAATCAAGAATGAACAGGACAACATTTCACGTTGTGTTGTAAAGAAAAACGGTCAGACCTTCTTTGACAAGGAATTTGATACAATGAAAAGTGAAAACACTCCTTTTGTTATCTCCTATGATAAACAGCAGAAGCTTCAATTTACGCAACTTGCGAATGAAGATACGGGAATATATATTGACGAAGATGCTGCATTTCTTTTGGGGATAGATGAAAATGATTTCAAAGATGGGCAGATCACCATTACACTGGATGTCGGTATCCCTATAAAGATGAGCGAGAGAAAGGATGTAGTTGGATTGGCAGATGAAGATGGCAATGTTTCTGAGGTGACAGATGTTGATAAAATAGATGATTATCTTTACTATAAAGATTCCATTGAACTCAATATTGCCGGACTGCTAGAAAGTGAAAACTACAGTACCTCTTTCATCGCAAATGGCGGTGGTGGACTGATCTATGCTCCTTATGAATATATGTATAACATCATCCAGGAATATGCATCTATAGATCTTGCATCTTATGTCAACGCATACGAAGACCTTGATGAAAAATTTGTTTCATATGAACCTTTAAATTACATCGTTTTTGTAGAAAACATTAGCGATATAGATTCAGTGAATGAGAAGTTATTGTCATTGAATAGAAATTATCGAACTTTTATAGAATACAGCTATAATATGGAAATTCAACAAGCCTATCAGGGAGAAATAGGAAGCATTATTATGATGAACATTGCCTATGTTGTTATAGGTATGATACTCCTATCTGTATTCTTATATAGATATCTGCTTTCAAGAAAGAAAGCAAATCAATTCCTGTCATATAATGGTCTCACACAGGACGATATATTATCATGTGTAAGAAGAGAAGCTCTGATCATATGTATTCTCATTTCTGTATGCAATGTTTTCTTGTCCTTTGTAACGATATTTTATTTCAATGGACTTATTCTTCTTGACCGTATGGTTATGTATAGTTCCATTGCTGCTATAGGTGTTGTTCTGTCTCTGATTCTTTATTACTGTTATGTTCTTATCAGCAAAAAAATGATAAAGGAAACAATATTATGATTTCTTTAAAACATATTAACATTGCTTTTGACCGTGTTGTCTTTGATGATGCATCAGTAATTTTTTGTTCAGGTCATGTCAATTATCTGATAGGAGAAAGCGGTTCTGGCAAGACAACGTTGTTAAACCAACTTGGTTTATTAAGTCAAAGTCATTGCGAATATTTCTTTGATGACATTCAGGTTAATCAGCTTTCTATTGAAGAAAAAGCCAAAGTAAGAAGAGAAAAAATAGGTTATGTTTTTCAAGAAAGCAATCTGATTGAAGGATTGAGCGTTTATGAACACATAAAATTCATCGCAAATTTTTCAGGTTATGATATTACACATGATGAAATATGTTAATGGATTGATAAAGTCAAACTTACGCCTTATAGGGATAAGATTGTTGAACATTTATCTGGTGGACAAAAGCAGCGTGTTGCTATTGCTTCCGCTTTAGCAAAAAGACCACAATTACTATTGCTGGATGAACCGACTGCACATCTAGATAAAGACAATGTCATGTTGATTAAAGATATATTGAATTGTATAGCTCAGGACAAAAAAGTAACGATTATTGTCGCAACACATGACATAGATTTATACAAAGCTGAAAGAACATATACAATTAAAGATCAAAAAATATTATACGATAAAATATCTAATGTAAAGAATTCTGGAATTTCTATTAAAAGATCACCTCAAGTCATTAGAAAAAGTATTCACTATTACAACAAAAAACACCAACGAAAATCTTCTTTTTATACATCTTTTATAACTGCAATTATACTTAGCATTGCTGTCTTTACTCAGATGTACATGGCATACTACAATTCAACGATGAGCGATCTGTTGAATAATAGTTTCGGTGAAATAAGAGTATATTATGGATTAGATAAGTTAAAAGTATATCAGGAACTTACAACTCCAATCTCACTTACGAATATAAATAAGATGAGAAATATTAACGGCATTAAAAGCGTCTCACCTTTCTATGAATTTTATGGAACGATAAATAATATTTCTGTGGTTGTACAATCCTACAACAACGATCTTTTTTCAAAAACAAAAGATACATTGAATAAAGATAGTCAAATCATTATTTCAAACCATCTGTATGAAACAATAAAACATAATTCTACAATTGAATTAGAAACCGATTCAAAGCAGACCATAAAGATTGGTGCTGTATTAGAAAAACAGGTTATGAATCGTTATAGTAATAGTGGGGAAAACATTATTTATTTTCCATTAGAGTATTTTAAAGATAAAGACTATCCTGTATATATGTTACTTTTAAATATAGAAGAAGATGCCAATATAGATGAAGTCTATGATGCTTTAAAACGTGTTGATAATGACTTAACAATATATTCTCCTATAGGAATTGAACAGCTAAAGACATTTAATAAAAGTATTGTTGAAAAAATATCACAATTCTCTTTCATTATTTTGCTTATGGTATTTCTATTCATTATATATGATCGATCAAAAGAACTGTTTCAACAAAAGAAAGAACTTGCACTGCTTAAGGCAAATGGTTCTTCATCAATGCAGACTCTTAAAATACTATTTCTTAGATATATCAAAGAAATTATACTTATAGACATAATTGTAAGTTTATCAATATGTTTATTTATCATGATTTTTAATTTTAAAAATCAACTTCTAATACTTAAAAT
>CALVFK010000075.1 GCA_944326805.1 uncultured Massilimicrobiota sp.
CTCCTGCATTAGCTTTAGTTGGAGAATATGATAAAATCAGTGAAAACGGTGAGATTCAATTCGTTGATGGAACAGATCAGCTGATTGCTCAGCTATCAAAAGCAGATAGTGAATATGATATTATCATTGCACCTATTAATATTGGTGCCCAGTTAATCGCAAAAAATCAGACATCATATCGCTTAAAAAGTATTTTAACGTGGGGAAACCTTTACCTTGTTGGCACATCACAGGATGCTTTAAAGGAAACGGGTGAATTGGCTTTATTTGGTGAAGGGGCTGTACCTCAAAAGATTATAGAAACTGTTGATTTATCTACACGTCTTGAACCACATTATTATTCTTCAGCAACACTTGTTCAACAAAGATTATTATCTGGGCAGGTCGCTGTTGGTATGCTTGCAGAACCACTTGCCAGTGCAACAATCGCAAAAGCGAAACAATCCAATATGGATTTGTCTATTGTTGCAGATTTACAAAAAGAATATGGTGGATCTGGTTATCCACAGGCTGCCATGTTTGTAAAAGAAGATTATCAAAATGATGATTTATTTGAATCTATTGCACATTTTACTGAAAATGGTTATCCAGATTTAAAAGAAAAACTGGAAAATATTGGTATTGAGCAGTTAGGCCTCCCAAGTGTAGATATGACCGTTGCTTCGATTGAACGTCAAAATGTTCATTATGTTGAGGCTAGCCAATGTGAAGATGATATCAAACAATTTCTTCAGCTTTTTAACATCACTTATCATTCAGATATGATTTTATCATGAAAAGAAAACTGATTCTTATTTTTATTATTTTGGTTTTATGGCAGATGACTTCTGGAATCATTCAAAAAGAAGTCATCTTGCCTTATCCTGGTGATGTTTTACAGCGAATGGTTGCACATTTGTTTCAACAGAGCTTTTATATTGCAATGATGTCTACAATCATACGAGTCATGATTAGTTTCTTTTTGGCTTTCATCATAGGTGTGTTTTTAGGGATTATGAGTGGTCTATTTCCAAGCTTTCGTCAATATACACAACCACTGATGACTTTTTTTCAAACAATCCCACAAATTGGATATATTTTAATATTACTTGTCTGGTTTTCCAGTCACATAGCTTTGTTGATAATTGTCTTTTTGATGCTGGTACCTGTCTTTTATTTCAATACATTACAAGGAATGTTGCATATTGATTCAGATTTACAAGATATCATTCAACTCTATCATCATTCTTTTCTTTATAATTTACATTATGCCTATCTCCCTTTGATTCAAGGCTATATACTTTCAGCTATTCAAACAACCTTACCATTGGGTTTAAAAGTTGGAGTGATGACAGAAATTTTTGTATCTACCCAATATGGAATAGGCAAACAATTATATTTAGCGAGAGTCCAAATTGATATGACAAGTATTTTTGCATGGGTTTTATGGATGGTGCTGATGGCTTTTTTGATAATCAAGTTATCTGATGTTTTGATTCGATACATTCAAAAGAAAAATCATTCTCTTTAAAAACGAATGATTTTATAAAATAAGTCCATACTCTTAATGAGGTGAAAATATGGATTTTCAAAATAGTCAAACAAAAGATAATTTAATGCGTGCTTTTGCAGGTGAATCACAGGCGAGAAATCGTTATACATTTGCAGGTGCTATAGCAGCAAAAAAAGGGCATCATATGCTGGCAGATGTTTTTTACTTTACAGCTAATCAGGAAAAAGAACATGCTGAGATTTTTTATAATCATTTAAAAGAACTGACAGGAAAAAGTATTATGGTTGATGGGAGTTATCCGGTGGATACATATGATGATGTCTTATCGCTTTTAAAGAGTGCCAGACATAACGAATATGAAGAATATGAAGATGTCTATCCACATTTTGGTGAAATCGCCAGAGAAGAAGGTTTTCATAAGATTGCTCAGGATTTTTTCAATATTGCTGAAATTGAAAAGACACATGGTCGTCGTTTTGAAAAGCTGGCAACACTCTTGGAAAATGGGCAGCTTTATGCATCTCAACAACCTTGTTGTTGGATGTGCTTGAATTGTGGATTTGTTTTTGAAGGAACACAGGCACCCCAACAATGTCCTGTCTGTTTACATGATCAGGGTTACTTTATACGTTTAAAAGATGCTCCACTTAGTTGTGAAAATGATAATTTGTAGTGTTTAAGAATATCTGGGTAGGATATTCTTTTTATTTAACATGTCTATACGCTTGCCAAAATTTAGTGTATAATGAAATTTATACTGTATGAAGGGAGGACCTATATGAAGCTAATATTACATTATCTGAAAAGATATAAAAAATTAGTATTATTAAATATTGTATCTGTCTTTGGTTTTGCACTAGTTGAACTAGGTCTACCAACAATTATTGCAGATATGATTGATAATGGAGTGACTTATCAAAATGAAGGTTATCTCTATTCGATGTGGTTTTTAGCTATTGTGATTTCAATCATTGGGGTAGCTGGAACGATTGTTTTAGGTTATTGTTGTGCGAGAATTTCTACTTCTATTACAAGAGATATGCGTAATGATATTTTTACACATATTCAAACATTTTCACCCCATGAATTTAATCGTTTTGGTATTTCATCATTAATTACACGAACAAACAATGATGCTTTTCAAATTCAATTATTTGTGAATGTCTTATTAAGAACAGCTTTATTGACACCAGTTATGGTCATTATTAGTGTTTTTATGACAATGCGTACATCACTGGAATTATCTCTTATTATGGCAGCGACATTACCAGTCATTGTTGTAGGGGTTATTATTGTCGCAAAGGTTTCTGAACCTTTGTCACAAAAACAACAATTATCGTTGGATGTATTAAATCGTATTACAAGAGAAAATCTTTCAGGGTTAAAGGTCATTAGAGCTTTTAATAATGATGCTTATGAACAAGCTCGTTTTAATAAAACAAATGAAGAATTTACGGGTTATACAAGAAAAATCTTTAAATTAATGCTTTTAACACAGCCGGTCTTTTATTTTTTCTTGAATTTGGTGACATTGGTTATTTTTTATGTAGCCAGCCATATGATTGATGCTGGAGTGTTGCAGGTAGGAAAACTGATTGCCTTTCAGGAATATCTTTTTCATGCGATGTTTTCTATGATGTTATTTTGTAATGTCTTTGTCATGTATCCTCGTGCAGCTGTTTCAGCAAGACGTATTCACGATGTTTTATCTACCAAATGCGATATTCAAGATCACGTGACACAAACAAAGATGTCTACAGTTAATAAACATCATTTATCATTTCAAAATGTTACTTTTGCCTATCCTGATGGAGAGGAAGCTGTTTTAAAAAATATATCTTTTGAAGCGACTGAAGGAGAAACAATTGCCTTTATTGGAAGTACAGGTTCTGGTAAGAGTACATTAATTAATTTGATTCCACGTTTTTATGATGTCAGCAGTGGGAAAATTGAAATTGATGGTGTTGATATTCAAGATTATCGTATTGATGATTTAAGAAATAAAATTGGTTTTATTCCTCAAAAGGCGATGTTGTTTACAGGTACCATTGCAGAAAATCTCAGATATGGAAAAGCAGATGCAACTTTAGAAGAGTTGGAACATGCTGCTAAAGTTTCTCAAAGTTATGATTTTATTATGGAAAAACCGCTTGGCTTTGATGAAATGATTACTGAAAGTGCAACCAATGTATCAGGTGGTCAAAGACAGCGTTTAAGCATTGCCAGAGCGTTAATTAGAAAACCAGAAATTTATATTTTTGATGATTCTTTTTCAGCCTTAGATTATAAAACGGATGCGATTTTAAGACATGCTTTGAAAGATGAAACAAAACATTCTATTGTTTTGATTGTTGCTCAAAGAATTTCAACGATTAAAGATGCTGATCAAATTATTGTCTTAGATGAAGGACGTATTGTTGGACATGGGAAGCATCGAGAACTTTTAAAGAATTGTCCTATATATCATGAGATTGCTTCATCTCAGCTCAGTGAGGAGGAGTTAAATTATGAGTAAAAAATGGCAGGTATTAAAAAAATCTTTACAACAGATGGCTCCTTTTTTCTTACCTTATAAATGGGGATTTATGATTGCTTTATTAATGATTGTCGTAACGTGTTTTTCATTGTCTATTTCTCCAATGATAGAAGGTATGATGACATCATTATTAATGGAAAATGCTATGGATATGTTACATAATATTCCTGGTGCACATGTTGAATATAATCGTGTCATGGAAATTATTGTGATGTTGTTAGGCATTTATTTATTGAAAACTGTATCGCAATCCATAACGATTGTGACTTTAACAAATTCAATTCAAAAGATGATGCATGATTTAAGAAATGCTTTGCAGGAAAAGATCAGAAAGTTACCAGTCAGCTATTTTGATCAGCATCAATATGGTGATGTTTTAAGTCGTATTACAAATGATGTTGATACATTATCAAATGCCTTACAACAGACATTAACAGAAATGATGAGAGGTCTTTTAATGTTGATGTTAGCTATTTTCATGATGTTTCGTATTCATTTTTTGATGACATGTATTGTTTTATTAATTATTCCTGCTGCTTTACTGATCACTCGATTTATTGTGAAACGTTCACAAAAGAAGTTTCAGGCACAACAGGATGCATTAGGTAACTTAAATGGCGCAATTACTGAAATGTATGGTGGATATCGTGAAATTTTACTTTTTAATAAACAAAAGGATGCTATTGAAAAGTTTAAGAATATTAACCAGACACTTTATCATAATGCTTTTCAGGCACAGTTTATGTCTTCTATTATTTCACCATGTGTTTCACTTGTCACTTATATGGTTATTGGAACAATTGGCTTTGTTGGAAGTCTTTCTGTTTTAAATGGTACGTTACTTGTTGGTGAATTACAGGCCTTTGTTCGTTATATCTGGCAGGTTAATGATCCTGTTTCTCAAGTGAGTAATTTATCTTCTCAAATTCAAGCAGCATTTGCAGCTTTACATAGAATATCAGATATTTTAAATGAATCTGAAGAAAAACCAGTTGAAAATCCACAAGTTTTAACAAATGCAAAAGGCCATGTTGAATTTAAACATCTATGTTTTGGTTATCATGAAAAAGAAGTTCTTCATGATATTGATGTGAATATTCAAAGTGGTCAAATGGTTGCGATTGTTGGTCCAACCGGTTCAGGAAAAACAACTTTGATTAGTCTATTGTTACGTTTTTATGATGTGACTTCTGGAAGCATTTGTATTGATGGTGTGGACATTAGACACATTCCACGTGAACAATTGCGTTCTATGTTTGGTATGGTTTTACAAGATACATGGCTGTTTCATGGAAGTATCTATGAAAATATTCATTATGGACGTTTAGATGCAAGAAAAGATGAAGTCATAGAGGCAGCCAGACAGGCTAATGTTGATCATTTTATTCGTACATTACCAGATGGTTATGATATGATTGTCAACGAAGAAGCCAATAATATTTCACAAGGTGAAAAGCAATTATTAACCATTGCTAGAGCTATGCTGAAAGATCCTCAAATTATGATTTTGGATGAAGCAACGTCTTCTGTGGATACACGATTAGAAAAGAGATTACAGGATGCTATGCAAAGAGTCATGAAAGGACGTACAAGTTTTGTTATAGCGCATCGTTTATCAACAATTAAGAATGCTGATTTGATACTTGTTATTAAAGATGGTTATCTTGTTGAACAGGGAACACATGAAGAACTGTTAGAAAAAAATGGTTTTTACAGCCAGCTTTATAATGCACAGTTTCAAGAAATGTCATAATATGTGATATTATGTGAAATGACAATAAAAAAAGAAAAATGCCCTCAAACTTTCGTATAGAAAAGTAGGAGGGCATATTTTATGAAAAAAAGAAGAACAAAAATTGTAGATTTTAAAAATGATGTTTTGTTTAAATTTACTTTAAGAGATGACCAAGATCCCGATTGTTTGTATCTTTTGAAGCTGATTATTGAAAATATTGCAGGTATTGAATGTCATTCTTTAAAGGTTCAAAATCCTGAATTGAATCCCCAGCATGTAGAAGATAAGGATATGATTCTTGATATTAGAGTCATAAATGAAAATGGTGAAATTTGTGATGTAGAAATGCAAAATTCATCATTAGATAGAGAACAATATCAAAGATTTCAAATCTATGGTGCGAAATTGCTTTCTGAACAACAAAAAAGAGGTGATGATTATATTGAACATATTCACCCTGTGTTTCAATTGATTTTCATTGATGATTTAGATGCTGATAATTTGATGTTAATAGATAAGTATATGATGAGAAATGATTTGGGTAAAATAGAAAGATATTGTTTAATAACGAGAATTTATATATATTTACCGTACATAAATATTTTGAAAAAAGAAAAACAAATAGGTAACTTTGATGAGTTGGAAACAGCCATCTATATATTTAAAAATGGTTTGGATGATGATATAATAAAAACAGGTAAAAAGGTGGTGAAGATCATGGAAAAGAAAGTTGAAAAGTTTAATGAAGATATGATTTTACAGGATATGGCATTTCATCGTGACTTAAACAAATGGGCAAGGTATGCAAGAATTCAAAGAGTACGTGAAGAAGGCTTAAGACAAGGGAGACAAGAAGGTTTAAAATATTCTGTATTGAAATTATTTCAAAAGAGATTTTCTGAAGTCGAAACAGCTTTTTTAGATGGTTTATCAACTGAACAGTATGAAAAAATCCTTGATCTTCTCCTGGAGGGAGCTGCTCTTGAAGATATTTATCGTGCTATTGGTAGAGAAGTAAGGGATTAATTTTGAGAAAGCTTGACCTGATTCTTGAAGGAATCAGGTTTTTATATCTTGAAAATTGTTTGTCTTTTACTTTTAAGAATAAGTTGTGTATAATAGTAAAAACAAAGAGGGGCTGGGATCATGAATATCAAAGACATTAAAAATCGTGCAAATAAGATTTATTTACAATATCGAAAACAGATTATACCTGAATTTTTTTATGTGGGTTATGTCGGTGTTTTGGCTCAATATTTAAGAAGTGGTATCTTTTCTTTCTTTGTATCATTGTTTTTGTCTCCTATCGGGCATGGATATGTAAAATGTGCAATGAAGTTAGTCGACTCACCTAAACCGGTATTAGATTATCATGATTCACTGAATGGAATCATTTGTTTTCCGAAAGTAGCTCCTGCTTATTTAATGAGAAAGGCAGTACTCGTTTTATGCACACTTATCTGTCTGCTCCCTTCTTTTTTTACCATTCAAAGTTTAATACCTGAATTTTCAATAGAATGGTTTTCATCATTAGGTAATGCATTGATTCAAACAGAATATTATATACCTAAGTTTCAGTACTTACCAGTGATTATGGAGAATACATTTTTAGTAGGAAATATTATATTATGTATTATTGTTTATCTTTTTTTGACAGCTTTATTTATGCCTGTACCTTATGTGATGGAATTAGAAGAATTTTCTTGGAGTGAATGTTTAAGCTATTCCATGCGTCTGATGAAGAAAAAACTCTTTTCATTTGCTTATCTTTATTGTTTTTATATGTTTAGACATGCTTTATATTGGATTGTGACAGGATGTGTTGTTTTATGGATTGGTCGTTTAAATGAAATTTTAATGTTGTTTTGTATGATTACATCATTGTTTTTATATATTGAGGTCTTTAAAGGAAGATTTGAAATTGCCAAATATTTATTTTATAAAGAAATGAGTGAAGAATATCATGAGAAAAACTGACAATATAAGACGTGTGATTATTAAAATAGGTTCTTCATCTTTATGTCATTCAAATGGCTATATTGATCAGCAGAAAGTACTATATTTTGTTATGCAAATAGCACGATTAATTGAACAAGGTAAAACGGTTGTTATTGTTTCTTCGGGAGCTATTAGTGCAGGAATGGGAGCTATGGAACTTTCATGTAAGCCTGAAACATTGCCTCAAAAACAGGCATTGGCAGCGATTGGACAGGCAAAACTGATGCAGATTTATGAAGAAATCTTTCAACTTTTTCATTTGAAATGTGCGCAGGTTTTATTGAATCATGGGGATTTTGATGATCGTCAACGTCTGATGAATCTTTCGCATACTATGAATGCTTTGATTGATTATGGTGTAATACCTATTGTCAATGAAAATGATGCCTTAGCTGTGGAAGAAATTAAGGTTGGAGACAATGATACGCTTTCGGCTTTGCTGGTTCCTGTTATCGATGCGGATTTACTTATTTTAGTCAGTGATATTGATGGGCTTTATACAGATAATCCTCATGTCAATCCCCATGCTCAGCTTTTAAAATATGTAGAAAGAATTGATGAAAGAATTGAGAAAATGGCGTCAGGCTCTTTATCAAAGTTAGGGACTGGTGGTATGGCAACAAAAATTAAAGCGGCTAAGATTGTTAATGACTATGGGAAAGATATGGTCATTGTCAGTGGTCAAAAACAA
>CALVFK010000076.1 GCA_944326805.1 uncultured Massilimicrobiota sp.
CTTACTTTATGGGAGATATTCCATTAAAAGAGCCTTTACAATATGAATACATATCAGGTATGTCAGGTATCATTTCAGATACAGCCCAATATAATGGTGAAAAAGATGCTATTGGATATACATTCAGGTACTTCCTGGAAGGTTTACATCAAGAAGAAGATGTGAAAATATTATCTGTTGATGGTGTTGAGCCAACGACTGAAAATATTAAAAATCAGACATATCCTATATCTACTTATTTATATTGTGTGACTTTAAAATCAAATCAGAAAGAAAATGTTAAAAAATTAAAAGACTATCTTCTCTCTTCACAGGGACAATATATTATTGAAAAAACAGGTTATTGTGCATTAAATTAGAAAAGGAGTTCCATTCATGAAAAAAGTAATCAGCTTATCACTTTTGGTCATCATTATGATAATCATCTGTCTATTTTGTTTAAGTCCAATAACAAAGGATTCGATGACACATGTTGCAAAAGAAGACACACTATATTCCAAAGCCTTAGACTATGTCATATCCAAACAAAAGAATGCTTCTTATAATAAAGATAAGGAAGACTATCATATTTTTACAGATTATATTCCTTATGGTATTGAAGAAACAGGTCATTATCAACATATCTTTATGTGGATACATTTAGAAAGTTTCTATGTTTTGAATGATGAACTTATTCAAGATGAAAGCTTTTCTATTCCTTATAAAATCACTTACAAAGATAACCAGGTCATTCAATGTGAAACGCCTGAAAGTGGAAATCTTTATATTGATTCTATTCAAAGGCTATTTCCACCTCAAATACAAAATCATATCTTAAATCACTCATCCCATTCATTTGATTTAAGTCAACAAATTCAAGAGCACTATGCTTATCTTCCTTCACCAGATATAGCTCATACTGTCTGTTATTAAGCTTGCTATAACGAACAGTTTAAAACTTATTGATGAATAAAATCTTTGTATAGTATTTATTCTCTATACAAAGATTTTCGTTTTCTCATCTTTTGTTATTATGGGATACACAAATATATGATATAGTTTGGAAGGAGATGATGCGATGGATTTATATTTTGTATTAGTTGGATGTGTTATTCTTATATGTATTTTATTAAATCGTTTTTTAGATAAATTGGCTATTCCTTCTCTTTTATTTTTTATTCTTTTAGGAATGCTTTTAGGTGAAAATGGTATTTTAGGTGTTGTTTTTAATGATTATCAGATTGCCGAAATGATTTGTTCAACCAGTTTGATATTTATCATGTTCTTTGGTGGTTTTGGAACCAATTTGAAAGTAGCCAAACCAGTAATTGTCAAATCTATTGTCTTATCAACACTGGGTGTCTTATTAACAGCATTGCTGGTTGCGGGATTTGTTTATTATGTTTTAGATTTATCATGGTTACAGAGTTTATTAATTGGATCCGTCATTTCTTCTACTGATGCTACATCTGTCTTTAATATTTTACGTTCTCGTCATTTATCTTTAAAGTATGGAACAGACTCATTATTAGAAATTGAATCAGGATCGAATGACCCTGTTTCATATATGTTAACAATATCTGTGATTATGATTATGACAGGACAAAACATATCTTTACCAGTTATGATTTTTCAACAAATCATCTTTGGTTTATTATGTGGTTTTTGCATTGGAAAAATCATAGTGAAAATTTTAAATGAAGTTCATGTCAATGAAAGCTATGAAAATACAGTTATTATTTTTGCGAGTAGTATTATCACTTATGCTTTTTCTAATCTGATTGGTGGAAATGGATATTTAAGTGTTTATATTTGTGGCATCATTTTAGGTAATAGTTATATTCCTCATAAAAAAGACATGGTTCATTTTTATGAAACTCTTACAAAAATGGCACAAGTCTTAATCTTCTTTTTACTAGGATTACTTGTCACACCATCCGAACTTCCAGAAGTTATTATTCCTGCCATTTTGATTATGATTTTCTTAACATTTGTAGCTCGTCCTTTATCTATTTCTGTACTCCTTGGTATGTTTCGTTCACCATTGCGACAAACGGCCGTTGTATCATGGGCAGGATTAAGAGGTGTTGCATCAATCGTCTTTGCGATATATGCTGTGCTTTATCAAGTTGATTTACCATTTGATTTATTTAACCTTGTCTTTTGTATTGTCTTATTTTCACTTTCTATTCAAGGCTCACTTCTACCATGGATTTCAAAGAAATGTCATATGATCAACCCACAAGTTGATATATTACGTACATTTAATGATTATCAGGAAGATAATGATATGTGTTTTGTGAAAATGAAAATAGGGCATAATCATCATTTTAAAAATCTAAAGCTTAAAGATATTAATGCTGATGATTTGTTAGTTATTTTAATCGCAAGAGATCACCAAACTTTGATTCCTAATGGTGATACAGAAATATTAGAAGGAGATTTACTTGTTTTAGCCGCAAAGCAATTTGAAAACAGGGAAAACATCCGTTTAGATGAAACCCATATTCATTCATCACATAAATGGAAAGATAAGCTTGTTAAGGATATTTCTTTACCTGCTAAACAGTTAATTATCATGATTCAAAGAAATCATCAATCTATTATCCCTAATGGAACAACGCCTATCTTAGAAAATGATATTCTTGTGACAATTGAAACACAGGATGAAATATAAACATCGAAAAAGACTTCAAAATTCAATTGTTTGAAGTCTTTTTATCATTATTTATAAAATTGAGGTAGGTATTTTTTATGGGCTTCTAGCATTTCATCTAATATCTTTTTAGCAGTGATTTCACTTTGAACAAGAGGGTTAATTGTCATCGCAACTAATGCATCATCATAATTTCCACTTAGTGCAACATTTGTTGTTAAAATTTCAAAAGCTTTTAACTGATGAATTAAACCAACTGTTTGTAAAGGAAGCTCTCCGACTGGGATAGGAACAGGTCCATCTTTTGTGATTTTACAGCTCACTTCTACCACAACATCATCAGGCATATTAGAAATAGCACCTTTATTTAAAGTATCAACAACTTGTATATCACCTTTATCATTATATAATGACGAAATCAAGTTGCAGGCTGCATCACTATAATATGCTCCACCACGTTGTTCCAATTCTTTTGGTTTAACATCAAGATTTTCATCTTTATATTTTTCAAATAATTCTTTTTCAACCTTTTTAACAACTTGTGCTCGACATTGTCCTTTCGCAGCATCTTCCTGACAATGTTCTAACATTTGTTGTTTTTGTAAGTAATAGCGTAAATATCCAATACCTAAATATCCATAACTATTTAAAAACTCTTTTGACCAAGGTATATCTACAATATTTTTCAAAGATTCACTATTTCCCTGATCAATCATTGTTTCAATCAATTTTCGATTCGCATTTTCTCCATTCAATGTAATATCCAATGCATAAATCATATGATTGATACCACCGATTTTAACATCTAATTCATCATTTTCTTGAACATTTAAAATATGTTCAATATCTTTAATCATATTCACTGGTCCATTACATAAACCAATAAATTTCTTCCATCCTGTATGTCTAAAAACAGCTTCGGCATTAATTCCTGATGGATTCGTAAATGAAATAATCCATGCGTTTGGACATAATTTTTCACAATCCTTAATAATATCAAAGATAACAGGTATTGTTCTTAAAGCTTTAAACATACCTCCTGGACCATTTGTTTCTTGTCCTATAATACCATATTTCAAAGGAATCAATTCATCCTTTTCTCTCGCATCTAATTGCCCAACTCTAAATTGAGTTGTGACAAAATTTGCATCTTTCAATGCCTCCTGACGATCAAGAGTCATATAAATTTTCATAGGAATTCCTGCTTTTTTAACCATTCTTTTAGCAAGATTTCCTACAATTTCCAACTTATGTTTCCCTTCTTCAATATCAACAAGCCATAATTCTCTAACAGGTAATTCATCATATCTTTTGATAAATCCTTCAATAAGCTCTGGTGTATAGGAAGAACCACCACCAATTGTTACAATTTTAACGCTTTTCATAATCTTCCTCCTTCAATTGACTTGCAGCTTCTTGATCCAAACAAACAATCACATTTGGATGTCTTTGAATAATAGAACTAGGGAAATCTGAAGTCACTTCACCATAAATCATTCTTTTCACTAAATCAGCTTTCTTTTCTCCCTTAGCCATCATGATCAGTTGTTTTGCTTTCATGATTGTACCAATTCCCTGTGTGACACCTTGTGTAGGAACATCTTCAATATGATCAAATCCATAATCAAGTGAACTTTCTATAGATTCTTGATGTAAATTCACAACATGACATGCTCCATCAAGTGGACTTCCTGGCTCATTATAAGCAATGTGTCCATCCATTCCAATTCCTAAAATTTGGATATCAATAGGATTTTGTTCAATCAATGTTTCATATCTTTGACATTCCTCATCCATATCTTCTTTTGAGCCATCCAATGCATGAATATTTTCTGGCAAGATATCAATATGTGAAAAAAGTTCATTTTTCATTGCTGAAGCAAAACTTCTAGGATGTTCCGGTTTCAATCCAACATACTCATCTAAATTAAAAGCTTGTACATTTTGAAAACTCACTTTGTGATTCTGATAGCTATCAATAAAATATTGATAAACACCTAATGGTGTTGAACCAGTCGCAAAACCAATTGTTGCTTGATCATGTTGTCGAATAAAATCACATATCGTTTCTCCTACATAAGCATCAAGCTTTTTTTCTTCATCAAAAACAAGAATTTTCATAATGACCTCCTCTTTTATTCTGCTCGTTCTTTTTTCTTAGCGTTATCTAATGCTTTTATAAATAGGAAATAAATATTAATAATGATGCCATCAACCCTAAAGACATCAAATCGCATATAGAACAGCGTTATCATAATAATATGGTATCATTATTATAGTGTTTAAAACAATAGAAATTCTAGAAATAATGGCTTCATAAAAAATAAAATGTACTTTTTTGGTTGTTTAAAGATGATATAACCTTACTTTGATTTTCTCAAATAAAAATACGATTCCCTAGTAAACATATCTTTCATCATTGATAATGTCTGCTTATTTGAATCGTATTAACTTCCCTTTATTCAATATTATTTAAATCATCATTATTTATTTTTTTAAGAATACATGCCATATTTTGACCAATATTTTTTATGTTTTCTATTCCTTCTAAATCCATTTCAGCCTCTCTAGATAATTGACTATAAACCATATTCCAATATGTTGATCCTACAACAATCATTTCATGATTCAAAAAGAAATGATTCATTGCATCTACTGCATTTAGACCTCCACCACGTCGAAGCGATACAATAGATGCACCCACTTTATATTTCATAGATAAATTCTCTTTATTCATATCTAAAACAACTGCTGCTCGTTCTAATAGAGCCTGCATAGATGAAGATATATTCGCCATATAAACTGGTGATCCTAATATCATTCCATCTGCTTCCATCATTTGATTAAACACGTCATGAAAATCATCTTGATAAACACAATTTTTTCTACCCTGACAAGTCCAACAGGCATGACAAGGATTGATTTTCTTATCATAGAGAGTTATTAACTTGGTTTCTATTCCTTCTTTATTTAACTCTTCAAAAATATATTTCATTAATCCTGTTGTATGGCTATCTTTTTTGGCACTTCCATTAATACCTAAAACTTTCATACTCTCTCCCTATCAAAATCTTTTATTTTAAATCTTCACCATTTGATTCACATACTTTTTTATACCAATAAAAACTATCTTTTTTTATTCTTTTATAAGTTCCTTTACCTTTGTCATTAGCATCTACATAAATTAGCCCATATCTTTTTTCTATTTCTCCTGTACTTGCACTGACTAAATCAATACCTCCCCATGTTGTATATCCCATTAAATCTACACCCTCTTCTACTGCTTCTTTCATTGCTGAAATATGTTCTCTTAGATAATCAATTCGATAACTGTCATGAATAGAACCATCTTCTTCGACTTGATCAGTAGCTCCTAATCCATTTTCAATAATCAACAAAGGAATCTGATAACGATCATAGATATAATGCATATAATACTTAAGTCCTAAAGGATCAATTTGCCAACCCCATTCACTTTTTTGTAAATAAGGATTTTCAAAACCAGTAAAAATATTTCCTTTTGTCATGTTGGCATCTGTATGTGTTGTACGACATTGTGATATATAATAAGAGAAACCTAAAAATTCTACCGTTCCTTCTTTTAAATCTTTTAAATCATGATCAGTCATAACGACTTCAACTTCATCTTCATTCCACATGCGTTTTGCAAATGATGGATATTGACCTCTAATCATAGTATCAGTTGCATAACAGAAAATATCTTGGAAGTATTTGTAATTTTCCATGACATCTACAGGATCAGGTGTTAAAGGATATGTACACATTCCTGCCATCATACACCCCACCCTATTTTGAGGATTGATTTGATGAGCTAGTTTAACAGTTCTTGCGGAAGCAACTAACTGATGATGCAATTCCTGATAACGTTCCTGAGCTATTTTTTGATTATGTGGTAGATTTCTAAACAATAGTAAAACATTAATCTCATTAAAAGTGATCCACTTGTTAACTAAATCTTTATACTCAATAAAACATACTCTAGCAAATTCTACAAATTCATCAATCATTTTTCTATTTGACCAGCCACCATACGTCTGTTCAAAATAGATTGGTTCATCATATTTATAAAGTGTAATAATAGGATCAATATTATATTTTCTTAATTCTTTAAAAACATTTCTATAAAATTCTACACCTTCCTGGTTGACTCCACCTTGAATCCCATATGGGAAAATACGTGCCCAGGAAATCGTTGTATTGAATGTTGAAAATCCCATTTCTGCCATCAAAGCAATATCTTCTTTATAATGATGATAAAAATCTGAAGCTTTTCTATTTGAATAATAAACATCCTCAAAAGATGCATATTCGCCTCCTTCAGGTAAATGTGGAAACATAGCATAGGCTCCCGTTAATTCTCCTTTGCTGCCATCTTTTTTCTTATAAATCAAATGTCTACCACTTGATGATGCAGATCCTACATCAGCAAAATCGACTTGAACAGGTGCTTTTCCTCCTTCATTCCAACCTCCTTCAGCTTGTGCTGCACTGATTGAAGTTCCCCATAAAAAAAAAAAAAAAAAACTCATATCTTATCTCCTCCTTTAAATTTTTTATAAAGACAAGCCATGATGAATCTTGTCTATTTACATTATTGATAAAAGCATATCCAAATACAATATCCTGCTATTTCATTGAAATAACCTTCCAGAGTTTCTTTTTGAAAAATATATAAAACTGGAATTTCAATTCAATTCTATTTATAATATTATCATCGGAGGTATGATTATGATTGTACTGGACAAATTGCAAAATACAGAAAACTTATCACCCAATGAAATCACTGTCGCAAATTATCTTATACAATATGAAGGAGATATATTACAATTATCCGCATCAGATATTTCTAAAGCAACTTATACATCTGCTTCAACGACTATCAGATTGGCAAAGAAACTCGGTTATGATGGTTGGCTTTCTTTAAGATCAGCTATTTTTACAGAAAAAAATTATTTGTATAAATCAGATCATCTTATAGATGCCAACTTTCCCTTTTCATATGGTGACTCCATTCAAACAATTGCATCACATATAGAACAACTCGAAAGCAATGTTATTCATGAAACAGCCCAACTTCTTCACCACGATGAATTATCAAAATCCGTTATGTTTCTTTCATCTTGCAGTCGTGTCTACATCTTTGCTATGTCTAATACAGCTTCTATTACCCATGATTTTCAATATAAAATGAGATTTCTATTTAAACCAGTTACCATTATTACAAATAGAGATGATTTCAGTTTTATATTCCAAACAATAAAAAAAGATGATTGTTGTATTTTTATCTCTTATTCTGGTGAAACATTTCAAGATTTGGATTTAACACCTCTTATTATCAATTGTCCATGTCCAACGATTTCTATAACTGGATATCATGATAATAGACTTGTTTCTTGCACAAAAGCTCATCTTTATATTCCAGACAAAGAAAAAAGATATGCAAAAATAGCACCTTTTGCTTCTAATCAGGCTATTCATTATCTTTTAGATGTTTTATATGCCTGTGTCTTCAGTAAAAATTATGAAATTAATCTACAAAAAAGAAAAGATTATATTCAAAAAACAGATAAAAAAGAAGTTCTTTAAAAAATGAGTTCACTATCATTTGATAATGAACTCATTTTTTCTATTTCAAATAAGTATTCATAAAGTCAGCTATTTTATCAAATGGAATGATGTCCATCTGATCATACAAAT
>CALVFK010000077.1 GCA_944326805.1 uncultured Massilimicrobiota sp.
GTTTCTATTTCATTAGAGGATGGAGGGTTTGTCTGTCGTGAACATCTGGGTCATCATCCATTATATTCTTCTGAAGTTCTTAAGGCTTTTCGTCATATACATAAAATTCCAATGAAAGCCATTGATCATATTCATGTATCTTCATCTGTTATTTCAGTATTGGTTCCTTTAATGGAAACACTGATAGAAGAATATACGGGAATTCAATTGAAAACATCACGTTTTATTCATCAAATTGTGTAGAATTTCTACACAATTTTATTTTTCTTCAAAACAAATTGGTGTATAATAGGAACAAGTGAAGGGGAAATGATATGGGACAATTTTTACCAGTGACAAGAGAAGAAATGTTAGAAAGAGGTTGGCAACAGCCTGATTTTGTTTATATTAGTGGTGATGCTTATGTGGATCATCCATCCTTTGGTGCAGCGATTATTACACGAACTTTAGAAAGTCGTGGTTTTAAAGTGTGTATGTTAGCCCAGCCAGACTGGCGTCGTTTAGATGATTTTCAGCGTTTTGGTAAACCACGTCTGGGATTTTTGATTTCCAGTGGGAATATTGATTCTATGGTGAATCATTATAGTGTATCGAAAAAAAGAAGAAAGAAAGATAGTTATTCGAATAATGGTGAAATGGGACATCGTCCAGATCGTGCCGTGATTGTTTACAGCCAAAAAGTACGTCAGGCTTATCCTGATGCGACGATTTTAATTGGTGGAATTGAAGCCAGTTTAAGACGTCTGGCACACTATGATTATTGGGATGATAAAGTCAGAAAATCTATTCTTGTAGATGCAGGGGCAGATTTATTGATGTATGGTATGGGAGAAAACAGCATTGTAGAGATTGCTGAAGCATTGGATTCAGGATTGGAAGCACGTTATTTGACATATTTGGATGGAACGGTTTTTAAAGTGAAAGATTTATCTATGATTTCACAAGATTATGTCATGTTACCGTCTTATCATGATATTACCCATGATAAAAGAGAATATGCGAAATCTTTTGGTATTCAATATCGTCATACAGATCATTACAATGCGAAAACATTGGTGGAACCGTATGAAGGATTTTATATTGTACAAAATCGTCCCAATCGACCATTAACACAGATGGAAATGGATGATACATATGCTTTGCCTTATCAAAGAACCTATCATCCAAGTTATGATTATATACCTGCTATTGAAGAAGTGCGTTTTTCATTAATCAGTAATCGTGGTTGTTTTGGAGCTTGTAATTTTTGTGCATTGAATTTTCATCAAGGGCGTATCATTCAGTCACGTTCACATGAATCTTTGATTGAAGAAGCCAAAAAGATGATTCAAGATCCTGATTTTAAAGGATATATCCATGATGTCGGTGGACCAACAGCTAATTTTAGATTTCCTAGCTGTCAAAAACAGACCAGACATGGGGCTTGTCCAACTAGACAATGTCTCTGGCCTCAGCCATGTCGTCAGTTAAGAGTGGACCATCAGGATTATTTAAAACTGTTAAGAAAATTAAGAAATTTAGATGGTGTTAAAAAGGTTTTTATACGTTCAGGAATTCGTTATGATTATTTGATGTATGATCAAGACGACAGCTTTTTTAAGGAACTTGTGCAATATCATATCAGTGGACAATTAAAGGTGGCACCGGAACATATTAGTAATCAAGTGTTAGACAAGATGGGAAAACCTCATCGTGAGTTATATGAAAAATTTGTTCAAAAATATACACAGCTCAATAAAGAGATGAATAAAAATCAGTATCTTGTACCTTATCTTATGTCTTCACATCCAGGCAGTGATTTAAACAGTGCTATCGAACTGGCAGAGTATTTAAGAGATATTCATCATCAGCCAGAACAAGTTCAAGATTTTTATCCAACGCCTGGGACATTATCAACGGCGATGTATTATACGGAATTAGATCCTCGAGATTTGAGTCCGGTCTATGTGGCGAAAACACCAAAAGAAAAGGCCATGCAAAGGGCTTTGATGCAGTACCGTCGTCCACAAAATTATCATCTTGTATATGAAGCTTTAGTTCTGGCAAAAAGAACTGATTTAATTGGTTTTCAAAAGAAATGTTTAATTAAGCCTAAAGGACAAAAACGTCCACTTCAAAGGAGGTCATAATATGAAACGTCGTGCAGTTTTCACATCGTCCATGCATATCAGCATTCATTATTTTATTTATGAGCCTCAAGTTGTCTTGCGCGTGAAAGGGATTATTCAGATCCATCATGGCTTGGGTGAACATGCTGAGCGCTACGAACATTTTGCATCTTTTTTAGCCAGTCATGGTTATGTTGTAGTGGTGAGTGATTTTTTAGGACATGGCCGTTCTTTGATTGATTTTGAACAGGGCTATTTTGGCGAACATGATGGACCTCTACATTTGATTGAAGATATGCATAGATTACAGATGATTGTTAGAGAAAGATATCCTGACTCTCCTTATTTTATGCTTGGGACAGATTTGGGTTCTGTTTTGATTCGTCAATATATGAGTGATTTTGGTGATTTTATTGACGGAGCGTTATTATTAGGAACACTTTCGCAGGTAGATTTCTTTTATTTCAAACGTATCTATTTGCGCTTGTTGAAGTTTTGGAAAGGTCCGGCTCATAAGGCACAGCAGTATTCTCGTTATATACGTCATCGTTTAAACAAAAGGGTTCATATGACAAATGATATGGATTGGTTGACAAGTGATGAAGATGAAAGAAAGAAATTTTTAGATGATCCAATGGCTCATTTTACATATACTGTTCAAGGCTATCGTGATATGACTGAGATGATTAGAAGTGTTAATAGTGATAAATCTATCATGAAGATTCCTGCTTATTTGTCTATTTATATGGCTGTTGGTGAAAATGATCCTATGAATGTTCATATTCAAAAATTGATTCAAAAATATAAAAACATACCAATTGAAGATTTAACTTTCCATATTTTCAAAGGGCAACGTCATGCTTTGCTTTTTGAAAAAGAAAAAAAGAAAGTTTATCAAAGTATTTTAGATTGGCTTGATGAAAGAACGTATTTATAGAGTACACTTATCGTTGGTTGACAAATGACTACTATAAGGGTATAAATACGAAGTAAATATAAAAATAAAAAGACTTGGCTATTGCTAGGTCTTTCCTATTTTATATAGGTATAAAATGAGATAAAAGGGGTATAAATATGGCAAATAAAGATATGGATAAATTAATTGCTCATGCGAAAAATTCAGGTTTTGTCTATCAGGGATCAGAGATTTATGATGGACTTGCGAACACTTGGGATTATGGTCCTTTAGGTGTTGAAATGAAAAATAATATCAAAAGATTATGGTGGAAACGTTTTATTCAGGAGTCACCATATAACGTAGGATTGGATTCAGCTATTTTTATGAATCCACGTGTCTGGGAAGCCAGTGGTCATGTGGGTGGATTTAGTGATCCATTGATTGACTGTAAACAATGTAAAACAAGACATCGTGCTGATAAATTAATTGAAGATTATGATCCTGACATTCATAGTGATGGATGGTCACCAGAAAAAATGATGTCATTTATTAGAGAACATCATATTCAATGTCCAGATTGTGGAAGTGAAGATTTTACAGATATTCGTGAGTTTGAATTGATGTTTAAAACATATATGGGTGTTGTCAAGGATGCAAAAAGTGTTGTTTATTTGCGCCCAGAAACAGCTCAGGGAATTTTTGTCAATTTTAAAAATATTCAAAGAACTTCACGTAAAAAAGTGCCTTTTGGAATAGGGCAAATTGGAAAATCTTTTAGAAATGAAATTACACCAGGTAATTTCATCTTTAGAACAAGAGAATTTGAACAGATGGAATTAGAATTCTTTACAAAACCAGATACTGATTTAGAATGGTTCCATTATTGGAAAGAACAATGTATGCAATTTTTATTGGATTTAGGTTTAAATAAGGATCATTTGCGATTTAGAGATCATGAACAGGAAGAATTGTCATTCTATTCTAAAGCAACAAGTGATATTGAATATTTATATCCATTTGGATGGGGTGAATTATGGGGAATTGCTGATCGTACGGACTATGATTTAGGAAGACATCAAGAATATTCTAAAAAGAATCTTGAGTATTTAGATCCTGAAACGAATCAGAAATATTTACCATATGTTATTGAACCATCAGTAGGAGCAGATCGTTTATTCTTATCTGTTTTAGCAGATGCTTATGAAGAAGAACAATTAGAAAAAGAAACACGTTTAGTCATGCGTTTCCATCCAGCTGTGGCACCTGTGAAAGTGGCTGTTTTACCACTGACAAAAAAACAGAGTGAAAAAGCAACAGAAGTTTATCAGCTTTTGGCTAAAGAATTTAATGTTGAATACGATGTAGCTGGACAAATTGGAAAACGTTATCGTCGTCAAGATGCGATTGGAACACCTTATTGTGTGACTGTTGATTTTGATAGTGAAAATGATCAGTCTGTCACATTAAGAGATCGTGATACAATGGAACAGATTCGTTTACCAATTGATGAATTGGTTGACTATATTGCAAAAAAGATTCGTTTTTAATAAAGGAGGGCATATATGGCACGTCTATCACAAGAAAAGATTAATGAAATTAGACAAAGTGTTGATATTGTTGATGTGATTGGCGAATATCTTTCTTTACAAAAAAAGGGAAGAAACTATGTGGCATTATGCCCTTTTCATGACGATAAAAATCCTTCTATGTCGATTTCACCAGATAAACAGATTTTTATGTGTTTTGTTTGTGGAACAGGAGGTAATGTTTTTACCTTTTTACAGAAATATTTGAAAATATCATACATAGAAGCGGTTAAGAAAGTTGCCGAAATGGGTCATATTGATTTGAGTGATTATCATTTAGATGTCGAAGCAAGACCGATTTCTAAAGAAAATGCTACACTCTATCAAATGCACGAAGAGGCACAGAAAATTTATAGTTATTATTTGAATACAAAACTTGGACTTGAAGCCAAAACATATTTAATGAAGCGACATTTTTCTGATGAATTAATCAAGGAGTTTCAAATTGGTTATGCTCCTTTACAGTCAACATTATATCAGGCTTTTGAAAAACTCGGTTTTCAAGAAATAGATATGGTAAAGTCCGGTTTGATTGTAGAATCTTATCAGCATTTTGATCGTTTTCAAGATCGTATTATGTTTCCCCTCTATAATCAGCAAGGACAGGTCGTTGGTTTTAGTGGGCGTATTTATAAACCAACACAGACTGAAAGCAAATATATGAATTCACCCGAATCAGATATCTTTATCAAAGGACAGGTTTTATATCATTATCACCAATGTAAAGAAGCAGTGAAAGAAGCAGGGTTTATTTATTTGCTGGAAGGATTTATGGACGTTATTGCGATGTATAAAGCAGGTATTGAAAATACGGTGGCAATTATGGGAACTGCTCTTACCAAAGGGCATATTCAAGCTTTACGTCGTTTAACGCATCATGTTCGTCTTTGTCTCGATGGTGATCAGGCAGGACAGGCAGCAATGGGCAAAGCAGCCAGAGAATTGGAAGAAGCTGGATTTCAAGTTTCCATTGTTGTTTTACCAGATGGACATGATCCCGATGAAATTTATGAGGAACATGGTCAAGAGGGATTGCATGAAGCACTTAAGAAAATTTTAAAACCAATTGAGTTTTTAATGGATTTTGAATATCAGAAAATTGATTCGCAAAACTATGATGATCGTAAAAATTATTTAGAAAAAATGTGTTATGAAATTGCGAAAATTCATGATCCTATAGATCAAGACTATTATATTCAAATTTTATCAAAGCAGTCAGGTTTTTCTGTTGATTTGATTCATCAACAAATCAATGGTTTACAACCTCAATTTCATCATGAAGTTCATGTTCCTAAAAAAAAGGTAGTTCATTTAAAAGATAAATATCAACAAGCCGAACATGATTTGTTGTTTTATATGTTAAATCATAAAAGTGTAGCTTTAAAATATGAAGCCAAAGCTGGATTTATGTACAATGATCAATATCGTATCATTGCTTCTTATATTATTGACTATTATCGTCATCATAATCAATTAGAGATTGCTGATTTTATTAATAGTATACAAAAAGAAGAATTGATACAAACTGTGTTAGAGATTTCTCAATCACCGTTACCTGCAAAATATGAGGAACAGGCTATAGATGATTATATCCAAATGATAGAACAAAATGCGAAAAGAATGAAAAAAGAACAGTTACTAGAACAATTTCGTTATATTTTAGATCCTCAACAAAAGGCTCAGATATTAAATGAAATTGTGAAATTAGGAGGTCAATAAAAAGTAATATGAAAAAAGATATGAAGAAAAAAGCAACACCTGTGACATTGGATGATTTAAAAAATTTAATCAAAGAAACAGCTGAAGCAATGGGTGGAAAGTTATCACAGGATGATTTGGATGCCTTTTTAACAAAATATGATTTAGATGATGAATCAGCAGAAGATTTACTTGCTTTCATTACAGATAATGATATTTTAGTTGAAGATAGTTTTGATGCTTTAGATGATCTTGACGATGAACAGCTTATGAGTGGAATGACAAGTGATTTAGATGATCTGGAAGCGTTAGAAGGATTAGATGATCTGGATAATTTAGATGATTTGGATTCTGATATTGATAATGATGTCAATGATCTAGACTTTGGTGGAGATTTTGATATGTTAACAGGGGATACTGTTAATATGTATAATAATGAGGAAGAAGATGACTCAAATCAATTAGGAAGTAATGTGAAAATTAATGATCCAGTGAAAATGTATTTAAAAGAAATTGGACGTGTGGAATTATTGAGTCATGATGAAGAAATTTCATTAGCAAAGCGTATTTTAGATGGTGATGAAGATGCGAAAAAGAAATTGGCAGCAGCCAATTTACGTCTGGTTGTTTCTATCGCAAAAAGATATGTGGGTAGAGGAATGTTGTTTCTTGATTTGATTCAAGAAGGAAATATGGGGCTTATTAAAGCTGTTGAAAAATTTGATTATACGAAAGGATTTAAATTCTCTACTTATGCAACTTGGTGGATTCGTCAGGCCATTACACGTGCCATTGCTGATCAGGCCAGAACAATTCGTATTCCAGTACATATGGTAGAAACGATTAATAAACTGACAAGAGTTCAAAGACAATTGATTCAGGAACTTGGTCGTGAACCTTCAGCAGAAGAAATTTCAGAAAAAATGGATGGTATGACACCAGAGAAAGTGCGTGAAATTCAAAAGATATCATTAGAACCTGTATCTTTAGAAACACCTATTGGTGAAGAAGATGACTCTCATTTAGGTGATTTTATTGAAGATGAAGGGGCTATGTCACCAGATGATTATGCAGCCAATGAATTATTAAAAGATGAATTAAATGAAGTCTTATTAGAATTAACAGATCGTGAAGAAAAAGTATTACGTTTACGTTTTGGTCTTGATGATGGACGTACCAGAACATTAGAGGAAGTTGGAAAAGAATTTAATGTCACACGTGAACGTATTCGTCAGATTGAAGCGAAAGCTTTAAGAAAGTTAAAACATCCATCACGTTCAAAACGTTTAAAGGATTTCTTAGATCGTTAATATGAAACTATCAAAAAGATTACAAGCCATTGCGGACTTGATTATCAAATATAAACATGGACATATTTTAGGAGATATTGGAACAGATCATGCTTATTTACCTTGTTATTTGGTAAGTCAGCATAACTTTTCAAAAGCTTATGCCTGTGATATTGCAAAAGGACCTATACAGGCATCTATAGAAACGATTCAAAGTTATCATCTAGAAAATAAGGTTATTCCATTATTAGGAAGTGGAATACAGCCACTTCTTGATAAAAAAGTAGATATGATTAGTTTATGTGGTATGGGAGGTAAACTGATTGTTGATATTCTCAATGAATATCCTGATTATATAAAAGATCAGCGATTATTCCTACAGGCGAATGTTGGTTTGGAAGTTTTACGTGAGTATCTGTCTTTACATCATTTTGAAATTCTTGATGAAGATATTGTAAAAGATGCTCATCATATTTATGAAATTATTGTATGCCAAAAGACAACAAAAACATTATCCTATAACGAAAATGATTTCTATTTTGGGCCATGTTTAAGACAAAAGAAAAATGCTTTATTTTATCAAAAATGGCAAAGACAATTAGAAATTCATCAAAATATATT
>CALVFK010000078.1 GCA_944326805.1 uncultured Massilimicrobiota sp.
TTCTTTTCTAATTCCGTTTGATGTTTCACACGGTTTTTACGCTTTTGACGCTCTTTTGTTCCAACAAATTGTTGTCCTTTTAATTCCTTAACCTCAAAATGAATTCCTTTCTTCTCCAATTCCTCAACAATAGATTGATTAGATGTATCATACATATTATAACATTCACCTGTATATTTCCCTCGTCCACAACGACCACTACGATGAATATAAAAATCAAGTTCAGTTGGAAATTCCATATTGATAATATGACTCACTCCATCAATATCAATACCTCTTGCTGCAATATCTGTCGCCACGATATATTGATATTCCATGTTTTGAATACGTCGCATCATTTGTCGTCTTTCTCTTGGTTCAAGATTTCCATGAATTTCTCCAACTTTATAACCATCTTCACGCAACTGATGACTAAGTTTCTCAACTTCTTCACGTTTATTACAGAAAATAATACAAATATAAGGATCAATGACATCCATAAGACGCTTTAATACATCATAACGATCACGATGTTTTGTTGGTAATAAATAGTGAGAAATATTTCGTGATGTAGAAAGATGTTCATCTATTTCTATAATTTTTGGTGCATCCATATATTTTTTAAGGAAAGGTCTTAACATTTGAGGAATTGTTGCTGAAAAGACAAGCATCTGCAAATTGTCTTTCATCTTTCCCAGTACTGCATCAATATCTTCTAAATAACCATATTCTAAAGTCATATCTGCTTCATCAACAACGAATATATCTGCTGTTGTAATCTTTAAAGCCTGTTCATCTAAAGATAAGTCTTTAATTCTACCCGGTGTTCCAATAACTAAATGAGGTTGAACATTTAACTTTGAAATGGTTTTTTGTTTATCTTTCCCACCAATAATTAAAGAAACTCGTAAATCTTTATTAAACTCAATAAATATTTTAGCCTGTTCATAGATTTGTTGTGCCAGTTCTCTTGTTGGTGCAGTAATGACTGCCTGAACACAATCCATTGATGTTTCAATCATATCCATGATAGGTATTAAAAAAGCATGTGTTTTCCCTGTTCCTGTCTGTGAAATACCAATAACATCTCGATGTTTATATACAAGAGGAATGACAGCTTTTTGAATTTTCGTTGGTTCTTGAAACTGTAATTTTTGTAATGTTTCCTTGATAAAAGGTTGAAATTGATACTGTTCAAATAATTTCATATAATATCGCCTCCTTTAAGCCATATGATTATACACTAAAATAAACAAAAATGCAAAAAACTTTGATACAATCTTATTTTTTCTTTAATGAATGTACTAAAGAAAATAAATCAACCATATCAACTCTATTATATACAATATGAAACAACTTTTGGTAAAGTCAAAATAAGTAAAGTGACAAAAAGAGCGTATAAGTTGTCAAAATGACTATATCAGTTGATAGTCTTGCTTTAGGTTTTTTGTTATAATATAGACACTTAAGAGAGGAGAATATATATGAACATTTCAGATAGAATACAACATTTAAGAAAAGTAAAAGGTCTATCTCAAGAAGAACTGGCTCATCAAATTGGTGTTTCCCGACAATCAGTTTCGAAATGGGAGAGTGAGCAAACCCTTCCCGATATTGAAAAAATTATTTTATTGAGTGACTATTTTGAAGTCACAACTGACTATTTATTAAAAGGCATTGAAATGTCTTCTTGTGAATCTACATCATCAGATGAAAAACCTAATGGTGTTATTTTTACAATTGTCGCTACAGCCATTAATGCACTTGGACTCATTGTATGTGCAATGATATGGTATGAACAACAAACTGCCATTGCAACACTGACAGGACTTATTTTAATTGTTTTTGGATGTATGATTTATGGTATTGGTACAGTCATTGCAGATCAGACAACCCAAATGAAAGCAAAACATTTATTTTGGTCAATAAATATATGGATTTTAACATTTATTCCTTTATCTATGATATATAATATCTTGACTGGTGGTTATGGAACAGCACCATATCCTATTCTTCATTCTTCCTATGTTGGATTTATGCTTTTTTGGATTGTTTATATCACGCTATGTAGTCGTATCAATCTTCTTATTGACAAACAAAAGACATAAAAATCATGATTTTTAATCATGGTTTTTTTGATAAACACACAAGTATCATCTTTTTTCTTTTGGCATATCTTAACATAGGAGGTGTTCACTATGTATCCACAATATCCACCCTATGATTTTTATCCATATTATCCTATGATGTATCAAAAACCATCTCTTTTACAATCTATGCGATATTCACTTCATCAAATGAATTTAGCTTCAACAATTCAAACTGCTCAAAAAACATTATATACAGCTAATCAACTCATTCCAATCATTCATCAGTTGCAGCCTGTTTTACACAATGCCAAAACAGCTTTTCGTGTTGTTAAAGCTGTGAAAAGTATGCAATTTGATGATATAGATGAAGATATTGATAAAAATGTACATGTGGAAACACAACCATTTGAAAATATGTATCCAACAAAAAAGCCTAGTTAGGCTTTTTTCATTGACACAATATATTAAATTTTCGTTATATAAAGATTTCTTCATCATCACAAGAAATTATGTTACAATGTTGATGAGGTGAAAAACATGCAAGTCAAAGCAATTACGCCTAGAGGTTACTGCAAAGGCGTTGTTCGTGCCATCCAAATGGCTAAAAATGCTCAAAATGAGAAACAACCTATCTATATTTTAGGTATGATTGTCCATAATCAATATATTGTTGATGCACTAAAGAAAAGAGGTATTCAAACAATTGATATTCCTCATTTGACACGTTTAGAACTTTTAGATCATGTCCATGAAGGAACAGTAATCATTACTGCTCATGGAGCAAGTGAAAAGGTTTTTCAAAAAGCCAAAGACAAAGGTTTAAATATTATTGATGCATCATGTTTAGATGTCATTAAAACACATGATTTGATTAAAGCAAGACTTGATGAAGGGTATGAAATTTTATATATTGGTAAAAAAGGGCATCCTGAAGCAGAAGGAGCTATTTCTATTGATGAAAAAAAAGTGCATCTTATCACAAAGAAAGAAGATTTACAAAAGATACCTGCCAATCAAAAATATGTCATAACCAATCAGACAACAATGTCATTGTATGATGTCTATGATTTATGTGAGTATGCTAAAAGTATTCTTCCTCATGTTCAAATTGAAAAAGAAACTTGTAAAGCAACACAAATCAGACAGGAAGCGATTAAGAATATGGATGAGGATATTGATATTGTTTTTATTGTTGGTGATCCTCATTCTAACAATACACAAAAACTGGCAAGTATTGCCAGTCAAAACAAAGAAGTTCATATGATTGAATGTCTGGATGATTTGAATATTGAGTGGTTAAAAGGCAAAAAAAAGGCTGCTGTATCATCAGGAGCATCAACACCAACCTATCTGACTAATCAGGTCATTGATTTTTTAAAACAGTTTGATGAATCTAACTCTCAGACCTTTGATAAGCAACCTATTGATTTTACAAAAATTCTTGATTAAATGCATGGAAACATGCATTTTTTATTGTTCAGGTAACCATTTGACTTTATGATAATAAATCATAAACATAATAGCTGCACTGATCCACGTGACTGGCCATCCAAAGAAGACAAAGAACACATCATTTGTGATATGAGTGATGATAGCCAAATAAATTTGACGCAATATAACAAAGTTAAAAACCATAATATACATTGGAATTGATGATTTTCCTGCTCCTCTTAAAACACCATTATAAATTTGAACGATTGGTAACACAATATAACAAGTAATAAAAGCAAATAACATCTTCCATCCTGCCTCAACAACAGCTGGATCACTATTAAAAATACTAATAACGTTTTTACCAAAGAATAATAAGAAAATAGCCATTGCTCCAACAACAGCAAATGTCATCCACAATGCAATCTTTGAACCACGTTTGACACGATCAAAACGTTTAGCGCCAATATTTTGTCCAACAAATGTTGTAATCGCCATATTGAAACTTTGTAAAGGTAAATTCACAAAACCATCAATACGAATGGTTGCTGAATATCCTGCGACAACATCTGAACCAAAGGCATTGACATAGGATTGAACCACAACATTGGATAAAGACACAATACTTTGTTGTAATGCGGTTGGTAAACCAATAGTGATAATACGTTTTAAAATAGGTAAGTGAAAACGTATATCTTTGACTTTTAAAGCATAAACTTCATCACTTTTCATCAAAACAATACAAACAAGCAATGCACTTAATGCTTGAGAAATATCTGTCGCAATGGCTGCTCCGGCAACACCCATATGAAAGACTCTTACAAATAATAAATCTAAAACAATATTTGTTAAACAAGCAACAACTAAAAAATAAAGTGGTCTTTTGGAATCCCCAATTGCACGTAAGACTCCAGCTCCCATATTATAAATCAATGCAAAAGTTATACCTCCAAAATAAATCGTTAAATATGTGGATGATTCTGGAAAAACATCAGCAGGTATACCAATGAGATGTAAAAGTGGATTTGTCAAAAGTACACCTAATATCGTTAAAAATATAGCCATCACGAGAGTTAAAGCTGCTGAACTGTGAATTGACTGCTTTAATCTTTTTCTATCGTTAGCACCATAATATTGTGCAATAACAACACCTGCTCCTGTTGCTAGACCCATAAAGAAACCAATTAACATATTGGTAATGGGTGAAGATGCCCCCACAGCAGCCAATGCCTGTTTAGAAACATAATTACCTACAACATATGCATCAACAGTATTATATAATTGTTGAAATAAATTTCCTATCAACAAAGGTATAGAAAACCAGAATATAGATTTTGCTATACTACCATAAATTAAATCTGTAGATTTTCGACTCTGATCCATCCTTTTCTCCCCTTTCCCTATACAAACAATTATTGTACTCCTGTTTTTTATTTTTACAATACTATAAATCTACAAAATCTATGGCTCTTAAAGAATTAATGTTTTGAATAAGATCTTTTTGCATTTCTATTTCAACACGATATGGATAAGATGATTGATATGTATCTAATTTTTGATCAATCATTAAAGCTTCTTTTTCATGATGTTCAAACCATCTTTCATAAATAGATAAAGTGCGTAATCCCACTAAATAAGACTGTATATTTTTTTGAAAATCAATACTTAATGATTAATATAACGGAATTGCTTTTGAATCATTACTAAAAATCATTTCACAATAAAAAGCATCACATAATAAAATATTTTTCTGTAGTGGTGTTAATTTTTGTTCATTTAAATATTTCATTATTGCATATGCCTGTTTAAACTGATGTTGATCCATCAACCTTTGATAACATAACATCATACCTTCCACAACAAAACATATTTCAAGATGTTGTTCAAAAGCATAACAAAACCATTCTTCAGGCATATCTTTTAATCATATATTGTGTCCATACATTTCATAAACTTTTAATTGTAACCAGAATGCTTTTAAAGTTTCAGGATATTTTTTGAATACTGAAACATAATATCCATCATTAATCAAACCATCCATAGAGATCGGTATAGCATTGATAAAAGCCATCCATATTCCCATGATTATAAATACAAAGAAAAATAAGTTTAATATAGAAAATATAATAAATAAGATAAAAAGAAATGATATGATCAGATTCATCAAGCATCCACCCAAATGATATAAAACAAAAGGAAATGAATCATTTTTGATATCTGGTGGAGCCATCAGACATTGCCCTGCTGTTCCTTTTAAACGGTATCTCTTTAAAGAAATATGATGATCTTTTTTTAACCACATAAAGCTCAAAACACGAAAAGAAATCAGATGATAACCACTTAATCTTCCAAACAGAAAATGTCCTGTTTCATGAATAATGACATGCATGAATTGAGTCACATATAAATAAAAAGTCAACAAGATTATTAATCCTGTTAATTCTAACAATGAATATGGTAAAACCATAATATATTGAATAACTTTTACAACCAAAGACAACCCTATTAAAGTTAATATGAAATAAAATATTTTTTTCATTTCTCTCACCATTTTCATTATATAATGATTTTAATACCAACACAAATCTCGACATTATAAAAAGCACTTCTAAGAGTGCTTCATTTCTTAAATATTCAGCATTTCAACAAATGTAAATTGACCTTGATCATAATGAAAATGTAAAATACTACAATTCCCTAATTTTTGACCATTTAATAATTGTTCAGGGTGTCCTAAATGTGATAAAAAACAACGACAAGCTCCAGCATGTGATACAGCCAAAACAGTCTGGCATGCATCCTGTTCCATAATATCCTTTAGCGTTGTCACCATTCTTTCCATAACCTGTAATCTTGTTTCTCCTCCATAAATAGGAAAGAAATCATCATATTTATCAACAGGAGGATTTAAATCTTCACTTTCACCTTCAAACACACCAAAATATCTTTCTTTAATTCCCTTCAATCTTTGGTAAGGTTGATGAGTCACAAGTTCAAGTGTATCACAACATCTTTCTGCCGTAGAGCTATAACAATGGTCAAAATGAATATCATTTAATAATTCTCCTGCTTTTTTAGCCTGTTCTATTCCTTTTTCAGTTAATGGAGAATCACACCATCCCTGAATCTTTCTTCTTTGATTAAATAATGTTTCACCATGTCTCATTAAATATAAATCTTTCATATTCCATACCTCCATAAGTATTATAGATAAACCATTGGCTACACACAAGATAAATGCACTATAAAGAAAAAACACTCCTAAGAGTGTTAATAAGCACAGTCCTGATATTCTATAACACGATCATTTTGATAATAAATTTTAGCACTATGAAAACGACCATCTTGAATCCACTCAAAGAAATGATAATCTCCTTCCCACATTGGCAAGTGAGGAATTTTATCATTATCAACCCATTGGAGATCACCTTCATCACACTCATGAAGTTCACCACTAAATTCAGAACATGTATAAACAAACATGCCTTCATCTTGACCATGATACAGTTGTGGAAACACAACAAAGCCATGAAGCTGAAGCTTTAATGCAGTTAAACCCGTTTCTTCATAAATTTCTCTTTTCATACATTCTTCCACGCTTTCACCAGCATCAAATTTACCACCAACACCTATCCATTTTCCACCATTAATATCATTTTCTTTTTTATTGCGATGAAGCATTAATGTCTGATTTCCTTTTTGGATATAGCACATTGTTGTTAAAATCATTTAACGGTAGTGATAATAATCAGGAGAACTTCCTTCTATTATCTCTACATTCACTTCCTTTTCTAAAACTTCTTTTAATTTTCTAACCATTATTTTTTCAGCATGATGATGAATATCAACAAGTAAAAGATGATGATCTATCGCATTTTTTGCATGGCGATATTTTGTATCTCCGGTTAAATAAGCATCCACTTTTCCATAGAACTGATGCATAAAATCAGCTCCACTGCCACCACATATGGCTATGCGCGATACTTGATCTACCTGCCCAGCATATTGAAAATGCTCTAAATGATATGTATCTTGAACATGATCAAGGAATTCATCCATAGCCATTGGTTGATTCAATGTAGCTATACGTGTAATCTGATCTTCACCACGTTGGATATCGTGAACCCCTAATGCTTCAATCAACCACTGATTCATAGATACATTATCTAAAGCTGTATGTGAACTATACACAACAATATGATGTTCAATCGTTTTAAAAATACATGCACCCATAAAATCATCCTGATCAATATTCACAATAGGATCTAATAAAAATGGATGATGTGTGATTAACATTTGACACCCTTTTTCAATGGCTTCATTGATTGTCTGTAAATCGGCATTTAAAGCAATCATTAACTTTGAAACTTCTGTGTCTTGATCACCAATCTGCAATCCACATTTATCCCATTCTTCCTGTAATTCTAAAGGATAATGTTTTTCCATGATTTCTATAATCTGTTTAGCTTTCATTGATTTCACCTTCTATCATTTCAATCATATGTGATACTTCCTGATAACGAGGATGTGTCGATTCTAAAGAAGTCAATATATTTTGATGAATTTCTAATTGTCTTTGCCATTTTTGATAAAATAAAGCATTTTTCTTTTGTCTTAAACATGG
>CALVFK010000079.1 GCA_944326805.1 uncultured Massilimicrobiota sp.
TGATATCTATTAACATTAGCAAAATCTGGTGAAACCTTTGTAAAATACTGGTAAATAGCTTGAATACTATGAAAACGAATCGTTCCATAATCTTCAAATTTATCTACAATGCGCATTCCAATACTTTCTAATGTTTGCGCACAACTTTCAGCATCCCAACTTCCTTTCATCTGGAAAGGCATATAGAGACGTACAAATTCTTTTAAATTTTCTGTTCCATGTTGATTAACAATAAAGTATCCACCTTTTTTCAAAACTCTAAAAATTTCACTTTTATCATAATTACACTTTTGACACATGACAACGTCAATTTTTTCATCTTTAAAAGGCATTTTTCCAGTTGGCGTTAAGGTCGTTACTTTCACAGATGGATCGTCTAAAAACTCATTTTGAACTCTTTGTGTGTCCGTATAAGGTTCAATCACAAACATAGCCTCTGTTTCGCCTTTCAACTGACCAGCAAACTTTCCAGCATCCACACTCATGACTGCCAGATGATCTTCCTTCTGGATATAACGCTTTAAAACATCCTCTTCATAATAGCTTGGAGATGATAATGTATAATCATTTTCAAACTGAGTACTTGGTGTAAAATGTTGTAATTCATTTTGTAATAAATGAGCATCTTCTATTTGACGACGACATCTTTTTTTACTATATACCATAATAGCATACTGCACAATGGCATCAGCTACAATTCCCATTGCTAAAAAGAGAAAAAAGTAAATAAACCAACTTAAAGTAAATAATTCAACTGGTGATGATATAAAATAACAAATCAAACAAAGAAAAACCATATACCCAACACGATTATAGCTAAATGGTTTATCCAAAGATAGAAACCAATTCATATTATTAGCTTTTTCCATTTTACTTCTCGTCAATTCAAAAAAGACAAGCTGCATCAAAAATAACACACCTATAAAAATCAATAATAATACAATCAAATATTCCATACCTGCTCCTTATTCTATACTTTCTCCATCCACTGTATAATAATGATACCCATCAGAAAAATACCCTTCTTGATGAAAAATCAAATCACCTTCAATAGAAAATAATTCTTCCATATCATTATTGATATCATAAACATAACTTCTTCCATTTTTATTTAACATCATATATTTCTCATCATTATATTCGATAAATGGTGTTTCTGGTAAAGAAGTGTATTCTATAGGAAATATTTCTTCTCCCGTTACATCAATAATACCATACATACCATTTTCATTATAAACGACATAATATGAACTGCCTATGTACTCCATACGATAATATGTATTTTTTGTTAAAATCTGTCCTTCTTTATCAATTAATGAATAACCTGTATTGTCAACTTTTACAATAGCCGTGTCACTAACATCAAATGGCTGTGCTTCAAGATACATTTGATCAATGACTTGCTTATTATCAAAATTATAGTAAGCATATCCTTTATCTTGTATATAAACCGGAAAAATTTCATAATTCAATAACACGACTTCTGGATAAAGCTGACAGTTTTCAAGATTTCCTTGGGATACCCCATTTTTATAAATAATATGTGGTCCATAAACATCTTCATTACGTTCAAGATATGTTTTCGCATTCACATAATACGAATTAATCAAAACAGGAACACCACCTGTTGGATAAATATATGTTTTATCATCATGAGTCAAAATGATATTACCTTTATCATCAAAATAAGCATCTTTGATAGCTATATGATTTTGATAAGCTTCCTGCTTTTCAAAATCAATATAAATCATACTTTTTGATTTTTCATCATTCAGTATACATCCTTGATCATTTTGACATAAAAACTTATATTGTCCCTTTTCAATCTTCAAATCAAAATCTTTTTCATCGTCCTGATTCAAATAATAAAAGTGATTATAATTCTTAAACCCAACGACAACAGATTTTCCATTAGAATATTGACTGACATAAGTGATGACCTCTTTCCCTTTATAGAGTTCCTCACCATTATTATATAAAACAATATATTCCTTATCTTTTAAAATGACGGGCAATCCACTTTGCATAATAGCTGTTGATTTATCAGCCTGATATAAAACTTCACCATCTTCATTTAAAACATAAAGATTTTCCTTAACAAATGTATTTTCAGTTGATTTTTCTTTTTGATCTTCTTTTTTCTTTTCTACTTTTTTTGTCGCATAAAACATGTCATCTACACTTTCCAGTGTTTCATATTCTCCAATAGATAGGATTTCATCACCATCTAAATCAATAAACCCTACTTGCTTTTTCTCATTTGTTATAATATATCCACGATTACCAACTTTTTCAAAAGATTGATATTGATAATCAGTTATTTGTTTACCTTCAGAATTATATAAAGCACTTAATTCCTGATCATTTGTCAACATAAAATAATGTACCTTTTGATTTTGACTACACCCAGACAACAACATGAGTGCCATAAGTCCAACGAATAACTTCTTCACGTTTATTCCTCCTTATCGCTCCTAGTATACCATAAAATTAACGTTTTAGCATTGTTTTTTCAAACAATCAGACTATAATAGAAAACAAGAGGTGATAAAAAATGAATGAAACATTGCAAACAATTGCACAAAGAAAAAGCTGTCGCAGTTATCAAAACGAAATGATTAAAGATGAAGAACTTCAAGCGATTTTAAAAGCAGGAATTCAAGCGCCAAGTGCGATGAATAGACAGTTATGTGAGATCTACGCTATTACCAATCCAAGCTATATTGACGAGCTTACTGAAGCTATCAAAAAAGTAAGTGAAGAACGTGGTGAAAAGAAACCTGATGCTTATCATTTTTCTTATCACGCCCCAGTATTACTGATTGTCAGTGGTCCTGAATATGATTCAAGACGTGTCGAAGATGGAAGCTGTATGTTAGAAAACATCTTCCTTGCTGCAACAAGTCTAAACATTGGTTCTTGCTGGATCAATCAACTTCGTGATACACAGGACGTTGATGAAGTAAGAAATATTTTAAATAAAATGGGTATTCCTCATAACCATCAAGTTGTTGGTTGTGCCTCTATTGGTTATATCAACAAAGAAACACCTGCAAAAGATAAAAATGAAAATCGTATTCATATTATTAAATAAAGAAAAAGGCTCAGATGAGCCTCTTTCTTTGGGTATATGTTTGTAATATTAAGATTAACCGATGTATAATGGTTGGTCATTTCCAACAACTTCACCAGTTTTTGTTGTCGCAACATAATATACTGAAGAATCTTCTGGTTTATAGTAAACCTCTAATGTATCAATAGTTGTCATTTTCACACCTTTTGATTTAACATCCTCTTTTACTAGTTTTTCAATAGATGTTGTTTCAACATTTTTATTATGAAATTGTACTTGTAATTTAATTTTCACTGCGTCCCCTCCTTAATACATATTATAAATGAAAGCGTTTTACATTGCAATAAATTACTTCATTTACCTCCAACAATATACCACTTTTTTAAGAAATACTCAAATTTTTATTGATTTTTTTATACTTTTTCACTATTTTAAAGTCTTTTTATTAAAAATATTATCACAATATCCCTATAAACAATATATTTTATCAATTTATCTTATCACAAATACAATCATCTCATATCCTTGATCTATCATTTCCGTAATTGATAGATTTTCATCAACTTCTTTTTCCAAAAGAACAGGACATATATAATATCTTTGATTTTTTTCTTCAATCACTTGAAGAAACTTTATTTGATCTCTTTGACAATTGACTTTATCATCTATACTTTCAACGATATGTGGTGGATATTCCTCAATAGTGTCAGTAGCCGGTCCATAAAAATAAAATGTTACCTTTAAAGAATCCGCATTTTGAATACCTCCTTGATCCAAAAACTGATATCCAATATAAATATATTGAATAGGTGGTATATCATTTTCATTTTCATTTGTTTTCATAAAAAGAATTGGATGATCTACAATCTCTCCATCTTTATAATGTCTTATTTCCATAACTTTAAGATCCTTACGTGAAGTGTCAACTTCTACTTGAAAAAAATAATCATAATCACGTTGCTGCATTTCATCTGCTGTTTCATTAAGATGATTAATATGAGTCAATGAAACAATTTCTTTTTCATGACATCCCCACACAAAAAGCATCAACATCAATAAAATAATATATTTTTTCATAATGAACACATCCTCTCTTTTATTATACCTTATAAATAATACTTCGATAAAAAAAGAGATGTTTTTATTAAAACATCACTAAGTTCAATGATTGGGGACAAACATGGAAATGATAAACATCTCCTTTGTATTCTTCTCCATCCAAATTCCCACTTTGTTGACAATAAACAGTTGCTTCTTTGACTTTATAATAATGAACCTCATGTCTTTTATGTAGCTGATGTGTTAAAAGATATGTCACCAGGTAAGGAATCTTTATTTTAGGTACATAATCAACAATACAAATATCCATATAGCCATCTTGAATTTGTGCTTGAGGTGTAATCTGAAAACCACCACCGTAATATTGACCATTATTCAATGTACATAGAATAACTGGTCCATCAAATAAACATTTACCATCGCTGACAATCTTCACATTTTGTTTTTCATATTGAAAAACCTGTTTAAAAATAGAAACAATATAACTTTGCGATTCTGGAATCAATGGAATATCAGGTATATCCTTGACCTTATTTGCGATGACGCTATCCAAACCAAAACAGGCAGAATTTAAATAGTAACGATCATTGATTTGAATTGTATCTACTTTTTGTGAAGGTTGTTGTAAGGATTGTATAAGTATTTTTTGAATGTTTTTTTCTTTTGTTAAGGTACGACAAAAATCATTACCTGTTCCAAATGGTAAAACAACAAGTTCATGATCTGTATGGACGAGTGCCTGGACAAGACCATTGATTGTTCCATCTCCACCAACCGCATAAAATCTTGACGGTTGTAGACATGACTTGATATATTTTTGACTATCATGCATTGAGGTTGTATAAACAATCTCATAAGGAATATCTTGCATGACTGTTTGAATCATGCTTTCTAAATCATGATGACGCTTTGTATCATGCATCATAAAAATATGTTTCATCTTTCCCTCTCCTGCTTACAATATGTTATAAATCTTTGAAAACTCCCTTTTTGAATCGTTGCCTGATCTTCAATATGATAACCTATCTCTATTAATTTATCATTCATGGAGATATGTGAAATAAGTACCAGTTCCCTCGCAATTTCTCTTGTCTTTTCTAAAAGTTCACATTGTTGTTGATAGGTAAATGGACTATATACCCCATAAGGAATATCTAAAATACAAACATCATATGTTTGCTTTAATTCTTTCATATCTATTCTTTGAATAAGTAATGGATCATAACCATAGTGTTCTAGATTCAATCTTGCCTGATAGGCAACATATTTATTAATATCAAATCCAACAATTTGTGCTTTCATACTTAAGCCTTCTAAAACAACAGTTCCAATTCCACAACATGGATCAACAACTGTTTTAGATAAATCATTCCCCAAAGCTATATTCACAACTGCTCTTGCATCTTTTAAAGCCAGTGAATGAGAATATGAATAAGGCTTATCATGATGTTGATTCCAGATCATATTATTTTCATAAATACCAAAGTACCATATCTGATTTATTTTTGTCAGTGCCAATATGATTTGTGGCTGATGCATATTAACTGACCCTGCAATGGGCAAAGCAATCTTTTTACATTTTTCCAGTGATTCTTGATAAGGGACATGCGTTATCTCATTTTTTAAATAAATGACTTTAAAATCATAAAAACAATAATTCTGTTGTTCAATAAAATGCACTATCTCATCAAAACAACTATTCTCATATAAAATCTTTAACTTTCCTCTTATATAACCACTTCTTGTATAATCAAAATCCTGCGTTGTTATATAATATTTACTTTTCATATTTTCATGAAAAATACGTCGAAATTCCATTTCACATAAATCTTTTTCATGAGGTGAATAATTATATATATATAAATATTTAAACATGTTTCCCTCTTTTCTTACATTTTTGTTATCTTGATTATTTATAGTATACATAAATTTAGAAATGTTGTAAAATAGAGATACGTTTGGGAGGTGTTTTTTATTTTTGGGATTGATTATTTAAAAACACATTTTACACATTATCAAAGATATATTATTGTCGCTATATTTTCTATGTTTTTACCTTTTTATATGTGTGGAGCGATTCTTGTTTTTTTAACACTTCGTTTATTATGGAAAGGTGAAATTCAAGATGTCTATAAACGAATTCCAAAGAGTCGTTTTATTATTTATTTTTGTATATTAAGTGCTATTGTTTCTTTAGTGTATCAAAACTATTATGGATTTGTCTGTAGTATTGGTTTATTCGTTATATTATCGTTTGTTCTTTATTATCGTGTTCATATTAATTTAAGATTATTTGAATATATCACAAATTGTTTAATTGTTTTAAGTATTTTTGCAGCACTTTATGGACTCATTGAATATATTGGTATTCTAAATTCTTATAATATTGATCAATTTGAAATTATGATTTTTAATCGTCCACAAGATCGTATTAACTCTGTTTTTTTTAATGCAAATTATTACGCTATGATGATTGAATTCTTTGTATGTATAACATTTTATAAGATATTAAAAATAAAAAATATAAAATATGAATGGAAAAGTTTTATTTATTATGCATCTGTGATTGCTTTAAATCTATTTGTTTTATTATTAACAGCCTGTCGTACAGCATGGCCTGCTCTAGCCGGTGGGATACTGATTATGTTGATTGTTGATAAGCACTATAAAACATGTTCAGTCATTTTAGGCATTGTCATTTTTGCATGTATTTATTTCTTATTGAATCCATCACAATTTCCTCGTGTTGATAATATCATTGATTACTTTATGACACGTGCTGGTATCTGGGAAGTAGCTATTCAAAACATTATCACACATCCATTATTTGGTGAAGGACCAATGACTTATATGCACATTTATTCATTATATAATGGTCATCCAACAGAACATGCTCATAGTATTTATCTTGATCCATTATTATGTTTTGGAATTGTTGGATTAATGACAATTGCTCCTTATATTTATTCTAATATTCAAAGATTATATCATTTATGGAAATTAAAAATAGATAAGACACTTGTTGCTTTAGTTGTTTCTTTTACAGTTATGATTTTTATACATGGATTATTGGATTATACTATTTTCTTCGTTCAAACAGGATTTTTATATCTTTTAATCGCAAGTTCTTTTGATATCTATAAAAAGCCTTTAAATAAATATGAAAGCCTACGCAAGTAGGTTTTTTTATGTTATAATAAATAAGAGGAGTGCGATATCTATGCACAAATGGTTCTGGTATTCTTTAAACCCTGAAGAAAAATTTCAGCGTTATAAACATTCACTTTGGCTTTTGATTCTTGCTATCATAGTGCTGTTCATTAAGTTCGATTTAATGATTGCACTTGGTTATTCTCTTGTCCTCATTATTTTTTCATATCTTGGTTATAAACATTTTCAAAGAGAAGCTATGGCATATAAAGAAAGAAAAAGTTGTCAAAAGACGTTATAAACGTTTTATGACAACTTTTTAAAATAAACCTAAGCGATGCAATTCATGATAAATTCCATCATCCTGTACACTTTCACATATAGC
>CALVFK010000080.1 GCA_944326805.1 uncultured Massilimicrobiota sp.
AAGCAGGAACACGTAATGTTTCTAAAGTTGAAATCATGAATGTTATGAACATGATGATATAAACATTGAGTTGATTAGTCATATATAAAGTTATCATCAAGATGACAAGTGAAGCACGAATGATATCACTTAATGCCATGATTCTTTTTTTATTTCTTCTTTCGATAAAAGCACCCATGATTGGTGTGAGAATAATTGTAGGTAAATAGTTTATACCAAAGTTCACGGCACTATACATGGCATTACCACTTAATGCATAAACAAGCCATGTTAGAGCGAGGGCATCAATAGAATCACCAAAACGATTAAATGCTGATGCAATAGCTAATTTGAAAAATTCTTTTTCATTTTTTAATTGTGTATATTTCATGATATGACCTCCTTGTTAGATTTACATCTAACTATATATTCAATATATATAAAATTATAATATTGATTAGATAAATGTCAATATTGACATTAGATAAATATCTAATATATTGATGGTTGATTTTTATATAAAGATAGTATTTAATAAAGATAAAGGGGAGTGAGAAAATGTCAAAAGAGGAAACAACACTATTTGTATTTTTAATTGTTGGAGGTCTTGGTGCTGTTTTTACAGTTATTGGATTTTTGATTATATTTCTACAAAAAAGAAAAATACATCTTTGCCAGGAAATGACTGAAGGAAAAGTTGTTGATTATGGTTATAGAGGAAATGGTGTGATTGTGCCAGTTGTTGAATATCGTGTTTTTGGAGAAACTTATCGAAGGAAAAGAAGCTTTCGTGGTTATGTGATGAAAAGTTGGAAATCACAAGAAGAACCTTTTGTAAAAGTAACAAAAAATGACTATTTGTCTATAGCTGGTGGAAGAATGGGTAAACGTGATGCAATGCAAATGTGGCCTTTAGAATCACGTATGCCTGTTTATTATAATCCGTCAAAACCACAAATGTCATTTGTAGAAAAGATACCAGAGAAACTATCTATAGTTGGACTTGTTTTTTTGTTGATAGGTGTTTTTTTGATCATCGTTTCTTTGTGTATTGTTTATTTTATGATGAGATAGGAAAATGGAAGAAATAGTGAGTTTTTGCTTTATCTTCAACGAATTTTCGTTATTTCTCTTTGATAAAAATAAGATATATAAGTTTGTATTTTCATAAAAAAAATTGTTATATTTTGAAAAAATGAAAATTTATATTGACAAAATAAAAATGTCCATGTATGATTAACGCATATTAAAAATCGTTGAGCAGGAAAAGTAATATCTTGAACGCTTCAAGCGAGGTAGCACAGAGTGGAAGGCTACTAAGTGGAAAGATGTGAAACGCACCTGTGAGAGTCCATTGGAAAGAGAAGTATAATGGAACGTAACCTGCGTTAAAGGAAAGAGTGGTTAGATATTATATTATCTGACAACTAGAGTGGTACCGTGTTTATGCACCTCTGGAGTTATCCAGAGGTTTTTTGTTTTAGAGAGGGTGAGGAAATTGCGGCGAGTTCAATGTATAAATAATCAATTGAATAATATAGAAATAATGGAGGAAAATGAAAGATGGAAAAGAAACAATATAAAAAAGTCGTATTAGCGTATTCAGGGGGATTGGATACATCAATTATTATTGCGTGGTTAAAAGAAAATTATGGTTGTGAAGTTATTGCTGTGGCTGGAGATGTTGGTCAAGGAGATGAACTTGATGGATTAGAAGAAAAAGCTCTAGCAACCGGTGCTTCGAAATATTATTGTGCTGATTGTAAAGAAGAATTTGTCAATGACTTTATTTTTCCAGCGATTAAAGCGAATGCTGTTTATGAAGGAAAATATTTACTAGGAACTTCACTGGCAAGACCAATCATTGCGAAAAAATTAGTTGAGATTGCCAAAAAAGAAGGAGCAGATGCTATTTGTCATGGTTGTACAGGTAAAGGAAATGATCAAGTCAGATTTGAACTGACAATTAAAGCCTTTGCGCCAGAATTGGATATTATTGCACCATGGAGAGTATGGGAATTAAAGAGTAGAGAAGATGAAATTGAATATGCTCAAGCGAGAAATATTCCTTTAAAAATTAATAAAGAAACAAATTATTCTAAGGATAAAAACTTATGGCATTTATCACATGAAGGATTAGATTTGGAAAATCCTGCAAATGAACCAATGTATGATAAAATTCTTGAATTAGGTGTGACACCAGAAAAAGCACCAGATAAGCCAACATATATCACACTGACTTTTGAAAAAGGAATTCCTGTGGCTTTAAATGGTGAAAAAATGAATGGAATTGATTTAATTACTGCTTTAAATAAAATTGGTGGGGAAAATGGTATTGGTATCATTGATATGGTTGAAAATAGATTGGTTGGTATGAAATCAAGAGGTGTCTATGAAACACCTGGTGGAACAATTCTTTATAAAGCTCATGCTGATTTAGAAGAAATCACAATTGATAAAGAAACACAACATTTTAAATATCAGGTATCTCAAAAACTAGCTGATATTTTATATAATGGTCAATGGTATACACCACTTACAAAAGCATTATTGGCTTTTATTGATGAAACACAAAAGACTGTCAATGGAGAAGTGAAATTAAAATTATATAAAGGAAATATTATTGGAGCAGGAATGACTTCACCAGATACTTTATATAGTGAACAGACAGCTTCATTTGGAGAGGATGAAGATTATAATCAAATGGATTCTCAAGGATTCATTAATTTATATGGTTTACCTATTAAGGTAAAAGCTTTATTAGATCAACAAAGAAAGAAATAGGGGTTGAAAATATGGCATTATGGGCTGGTAGATTTAAAAAAGAGATTAATGCAGATGTGAATGCTTTTAATTCATCTATATCATTTGATGCAAGAATGTATAAACATGATATTATGGGGAGTCAGGCCCATGCAAAAATGCTGGCAAAACAGGGGATTATTTCAAGACAGGATTTAGATGAAATCTTACAGGGATTGAATGATATTCTTCAAGAAATTGAAGAAGGAAAATTATTGTTTGATCCTGAAGCTGAAGATATTCATATGTTTATAGAAGCAGAGCTGACAAAGCGTTATCCAGTCAGTGGGAAAAAGTTGCATACAGCCAGATCACGTAATGATCAGGTGGCTTTAGATTTAAGATTATATACGCGTGATGAGATGAATGACATTAAAAATATGTTGATAGAGCTGATGAAAGTGATGATTGAAAAGGCCAAGGATCATACCCATACAATTATGTGTGGTTATACGCATTTACAAAGAGCACAACCTATCACTTTTGCTCATCATTTGATGGCTTATGTGGAAATGTTTTATCGTGATTATACAAGATTAGAAGATTGTTTGAAACGTATGAATGTATCACCACTAGGAAGTGGGGCATTAGCCACAACAACATATCCTATTGATAGAATGTTTGTCGCTCAAGAATTAGGTATGGACGATATTATGTATAATTCACTCGATGGTGTCAGCGATAGAGATTATGCGATAGAATTAGCTAATGATTTAGCTATGATTATGATGCATCTTTCACGTTTGAGTGAAGAAATCATCCTATGGTGTTCATGGGAATTTAAATATATTGAATTAGATGATGCTTATGCGACGGGGTCAAGCATCATGCCACAAAAGAAAAATCCAGATATTGCTGAACTTGTCAGAGGAAAAAGTGCCAGAGTCATCAATCATGTTTCAACACTTTTAACGATGATGAAAGGATTACCTTTGGCTTATAATAAGGATATGCAGGAAGATAAAGAAACATTATTTGATAGTATTGATCAAGTGAAAATGTGTTTACCTGTATTTACAGATATGATCAAGACAATGAAAGTGAATGTTGAACGTATGAAAGAATGTGCTGCCAAAGGATTTATCAATGCGACAGATTGTGCTGATTATCTTGTGAAAAAGGGTAGAGCTTTTAGAGATGCTTATAAAACAACAGGACAACTCGTTGCTTATTGTATTGATCATGATGAAGTGCTTGAAACACTTCCGTTAAATGTTTATCAGTCTTTTGATGAAGTTTTTGATGAAGATATTTATCAGGCTATATCACTTTTGACTTGTATTGAAAATAGAAAAGTGGAAGGTGGTCCAGCACCAGTAACTTGTCAAAAAGCAATGGAAAGAATGGTCAAGAAATTGGAGGCATTGAAATGATAAAAGTAGGAATTATAGGTGCCAGTGGGTATGCTGGAGCTGAGCTGTATCGATTACTATTAGGTCATAAAGATGTAGATATTATTGCGATAAGTTCACAAAGTTATGAAGGAAAGATGATTTCTGATTTATATCCATCTTTTTATGGAAGATTTGATATGATGTTGACAAATGATCAGGAAGTATTGGAAAAGGCGGAGATGATTTTTGCTTCCCTTCCTCATGGGCTAAGTGAAAAATATGCGAAAGTTTGTGATGAAAAAGGAAAAAAATTTATTGATTTAGGTGCAGATTTTCGCTTGGATCATGAAAAAGATTATCAACAATGGTATCTTCATGATTATCAATATCCAGATCTTCATGAAAAACAGGTTTATGGTTTAAGTGAAGTTAATCGAGAACAAATTAAGAAAGCAACAATTATTGGAAATCCGGGATGTTATCCAACTTCTATTACTTTAGGACTTTATCCACTTTTAAAACATCATATGCAAAAAGATGAAAAGATTATTATTGATTCGAAGTCTGGAACAACAGGAGCAGGGAAATCATTAACGGAAGACACGCATTTTCCAAAATGTAATGAATCTTTTCATCCTTACAAAATCGCAAGTCATCGTCATACTCCTGAAATTGAACAAGAACTTTCAAAGATGGCTCATCAGAATATAGAAGTTGTATTTACACCACATTTATTGCCAGTCAATCGTGGAATTATTTCTACCATATATGTATCTTTAAAGGACTCTGTATCATGGGAAGATGTTTATGATATTTATCAAAAAACTTATCAAGATGAATATTTTGTAAGAGTCTTACCAAAAGGAAAAGTGGCTGATTTAAAATTTGTACAATATTCTAATTTCTGTGATATATCTTTACACTATGATGCAAGATATCATCAACTTATTATTGTATCAACTATTGATAATATGGTAAAAGGTGCAGCTGGACAGGCTATTCAAAATATGAATTTGATGTATGATTTAGATGAAAAAGAAGGTTTGATGATGATACCAGCATCATTTTAAGGGGGAAAATATATGTTTAAAGATATTGATGGAGGGGTGTGTGCCCCTCTAGGATTTCAAGCCTCTGGAATCCATTGTGGTATTAGAAAAAATAAAAGTAAAAAAGATTTGTCTTTAATTGTCAGTGATGTTATGTGCCATTGTGCGAGTACATATACTCAAAACAAGGTGAAAGGGGCACCCATCTATGTCACACAACAGCATTTAAAGAATCTTGAAGCCAAAGCTATTATTTGTAATAGTGGTAATGCCAATACATGTAATCCTAATGGTAAGGAGATTGCTGATAAAATTTGTCAATTATGTGGACAGGCATTAGGCATTGATAGCGATGATATTGTAGTTGCTTCTACAGGTGTGATTGGACAACCTTTAAGTATTGAACCATTTGAAAATCATATGGAACAATTGGTTCAATCTCTATCTACACAAGGAAGCAGTGATGCCTGTGAAGGAATCATGACAACAGATACTGTCAAAAAAGAATATGCGGTTGAGTTGAAAATTGGTGATAAAATTTGTCACATTGGAGCAATCGCTAAGGGAAGTGGGATGATTCATCCTAATATGGCAACAATGTTAGCTTTTGTGACAAGTGATGTTGCGATTTCTAAAGAGATGTTAAATGAAGTCATTCATGAAGTTGTTGATGATACATTTAATATGGTCAGTGTGGATGGTGATACATCAACAAATGATATGCTGACATTGATGTGTAATGGATTGGCTCAAAATCAAGAGATTACACAAAAAGATGAAAATTATTATGTCTTTAAAGAAGCATTCATGTATATTTGTACAAAACTATCAAAAGCCATTGCAAAAGATGGTGAAGGAGCAACAAAACTATTAACATGTACAGTCTTACATGGACAGACATTAAAAGATGCAAAAGTTGTGGCCAAATCTGTTATTACAAGTTCATTATTCAAAGCAGCCATGTTTGGCCAAGATGCAAATTGGGGTCGTATCTTATGTGCTATTGGTTACAGTCCGGCACGATATGATATTCAAAAAATTGATGTCGATTTAAAAAGTGTTAAGGGGAAAATTCGTGTTTGTGAAAATGGGGGTGGCTATCCTTTTAGTGAGGAAAAAGCTGCTCAAATCTTAAGTGAAGATGAAATAGAAGTGATAGTTGATTTACATGATGGTGAGTTTGAAGCTGTTGCATGGGGATGTGACTTGACTTATGATTATGTCAAAATCAATGGAGATTATCGCACATAAAGGGGAATAATTATGAATCAAAACGCAATTGTCAAAGCAGAAATTTTATCTCAGGCTTTACCATATATTCAAAAATATCATGATAAGATTGTTGTGATTAAATATGGTGGAAATGCTATGATTAATGAAGAATTGAAAATGAATGTGATTCAAGATGTTGTTTTATTGTCTGAAATTGGGATTAAAGTTATTTTAGTACATGGTGGTGGACCAGAGATTAATCAAACTTTAAAGAAAATGAATAAGGAATCTCAGTTTATTCATGGTTTACGATATACTGATGAAGAAACAATGGATGTTGTTCAAATGGTTTTAGCTGGAAAAACAAATAAAGATCTTGTGAAATTGATTATGCAAAAAGGTGGAAATGCAGTTGGAATTAGTGGCATTGATAACCAGTTAATCGTTGCGAAAAAACATGAATGTGAAGATGATTTAGGTTATGTAGGGGATATTGTAAAAATCAATGCTCATATTATTATGGATTTATTGGATAAAGGATATATCCCTGTTGTTTCAAGTGTAGGTTTAGATGAAGAAGGTCATACTTATAATATTAATGCAGATACAGCGGCTGCTGAGATTGCGGCTCAAGTTCAGGCTGAAAATATGATTCTGGTCAGTGATATACCGGGATTATTGATGGATAAAGATGATGAATCAACACTGATTCCTTTAGTTCATGTTTATGAAGTGAAAGGATTAACAGACAAAGGAATTATTGGTGGAGGAATGATTCCTAAAATAGAATGTTGTGTTCGCGCTATTCGTGAAAACGTTAAAAAAGCAGTGATTATTGATGGACGTATTCCTCATTCTATTTTGATTGAAATGTTATCAAAAGATGGAATTGGAACAATGTTTACAAGATAGGAGGATTATATGGTTAATTTAAAGAATAGAAGTTTTTTAACTTTGAAAGATTATTCTCAAGAAGAAGTTCGTTATTTATTGGATTTAGCACATCAATTAAAAAAAGAAAAAAAAGAGGGGAAAATTGGTGAATCTTTAAAAGGAAAGAACATTGTTTTGCTGTTTGAAAAAACATCTACACGTACACGTTGTGCATTTGAAGTGGCTGCTTTAGATGAAGGAGGCCATGTGACATTCTTGAGTAACTCACAAATGGGGAAAAAAGAATCTTTAGAAGACACAGCGAAAGTTTTAGGAAGAATGTATGATGGTATTGAATTTAGAGGCTTTGC
>CALVFK010000081.1 GCA_944326805.1 uncultured Massilimicrobiota sp.
ACAAAAAAGTTTAAAAAAGTTCTTTTCTAAGACAAATATAGCACAATATTTGCTTATTGTAAATATTGTGCTATATTTATGAATAACTCTATTTTTGATTATTTTAATTTATACAAAATTTTTTTCATATGAATATGAGGACAGAACTCATCAAGATATTCTTCACCTTCAGTGATATACCCATTCTTTTCATAAAATTCTTTCGCATTAACCTGTGCTGAAAGCATTGCTTCTAAATATCCTAGTTCTTTTGCTTTCTTTTCCAATTCATGAAGTATATAACTTCCAAGATGTTTATGCCTTTTTTCTTTCACAACCGCAATTCTACCAAAAATTACAACTCCATCTTCATCATACATACGGGCACAACCTACAGGTACATCATAATCATAAATAACCAGATGCCAACTTCTTGCATCTATATCATCAAATTCATTTTGAAAACCTTGTTCTTCTACGAAGACCTGTTCTCTGATAGCTCGTGCTTCTTTAGGTAACTTATTAAAAAATCGATAATTCATCTTTAATCTCCTTTGGAAAAAATACTTTTTGATCAGATTTAAAACGTTTTGAATTCAAAATAGCAGACACAATTTCTGATTTCATAGGTAAAGGAGAAAGATGCCCTTCACTATCTAGAATCTCTATCTCACTTAATTCACCACTTTCCCCATAATGTAAATAAGGAATTTGTTTTTGATTATCACTAACAATATAATAATCTGGATGAAATCCATTTTCTTTTGCAATATCTTTTATCTGTCTTAAATCCTCTGTATTTTTTAATTGTATATATTTGAATAAATGGCGATTTAAAAATCTTGATGCCAAATCACTTAAAATAAAATCTTTTTCGTGTCTAAATTCTTTAAAATAATATAATACGACCGCTTCATCTAAATCCACAAAATCCTGTACTTTTATACGATTTTCCAGCATCGGTATAAGATAATCTAAGCGTGTCTGAAATGCATAGCCTTCACGATATAAATCTTTAACTCTTTGAAAAATACTTTGTAGAAGATGTTCATAGCTACGTGCAGTTGGATGATAATAAACTTGCCAATACATATGGTATCTGGCAAGAATATAATTTTCAATAGCTTGAACTCCTGATTCTTTATAAACAATTTTACCTCCTCTAATACGCATCGTTCTTAAAATACGTGACATATCAAAATGTCCATAAGTCGTTCCACTCATGTAAGAATCTCTCAATAAATAATCCATACGATCAGCATCCAGCTGACTTGAAACCATTTGAATGAGAATACGATGAGGATGTGTATGTTGAATAATGGAAGCAACATCCTGAGGAAGCTTTTCATAAAAAGAAGAAAGAATATCATGCACTTCACTGTCTTCTAAAATCATTCTTATTGTCATATCTTCATGATTCTCCCCAAAAACACCTTCAAACGAATGAGAAAAAGGCCCGTGTCCAATATCATGTAACAATCCTGCACACATGACACAAAGCTTATCATAATCATTTAAAGTATTTGTGAGAGCTTCTGTTTCTAACATACGTCTGACAACCTGATAAACACCTAAAGAATGAACAAAACGTGAATGTTCTGCACTTTGAAAAACTTGATAAGTTCCCCCTAATTGTTTGATTCTACGTAAACGTTGCATTTCCTGGGAATTAATCAGACGCCAGATAATCAAATGATCAACATGAATATAATCATGTATGGCGTCTCTAATCACTCTTTTTTCATTCAATTCAATAGACTTTAAAGAAAAACTTTTTGGAAAATCCATAGCTTCACCTTCTTTCTATTATTTTAACAAATTTATATTCATAAAGTCTATAACATCTCATCATTGAGATTGTTTTTATATCCATTTCAGTATATAATAGCAACATAAGGAGGAAGAAAAAATGTTAGATCAAAAAGTTGCTGATTTATTAAATGATCAAATTAATAAAGAAATGTATTCTGCTTATTTATATTTAGATTTTGCAAATTTCTATGCTTACAAAGGATTAAACGGGTATGCAAACTGGTATAATATCCAAGCCAAAGAAGAAATGGATCATGCCATTGGTATTTTGCAATATTTACAAGATAATGATTATCAGGTAACACTTCAAGCTATTGAAAAACCAGATAAAGAATTAAAACATCTTGATGATCCATTAAAATATGGTTTAGAACATGAACAATATGTCACAAGTCTGATTCATACTATTTACGATGCTGCTCATGAAATCAAAGACTATCGTACAATGAAGTTTTTAGACTGGTATGTTTCTGAACAAGGTGAAGAAGAAAAGAATGCTTCTGATTTGCTTTCTCAATTCGAATTATTTGGGCATGATCCTAAATCACTTTATTCATTAAATAATGAATTAGCTCAAAGAACATATACCCAGGCATCTATTTTAAATGGTGATTAAAGACCAAAAGGTCTTTTTTTCATGAATACTTTGTTTATCATAAAATTTAAGGAGGACAATTATGTATACAAAAATTAATGAAGCTTATGAATATATTCGTTCACGCTATAGTGAAAAAATTGATATTGCGATTATTTTAGGATCTGGTTTAGGACCACTTGCTGATGAAATTGAAAATCCTATGATTATTGATTATCAAGATATTCCCCATTTTCCTGTTTCAACGATTCCTGGTCATGAGGGAAAACTTTATATTGGAACTATTGCCGGAAAAACAGTATGTGCTATGAAAGGACGCTTTCATTACTATGAAGGACATGATATGGATGTTGTTACACTCCCTATTCGTGTATTCGCAAAACTAGGTATTCCTTATTTATTCGTCACAAATGCCTGTGGAGGTATTCGCGATGACTTAAATCCTGGTCAGATCACTTTAATTTCAGATCATATTGGATTTATGGCCCCTAGTCCACTTCGTGGCCCTAACTTAGATGAATTTGGTCCTCGTTTTAAAGATATGACAGAAGTCTATTCAAAACAATTACAAAACATCGCTAAAAATGCTGCTAAGAAAACAAATGTTTCTCTTAAAGAAGGTGTTTATTGTTTCTTTAAAGGACCAATGTTTGAAACGCCTGCTGAAATTCGTGCATTAAAAGCGATTGGTGCAGACATGGTTGGTATGTCAACAGTTCCTGAAGCTATTGTTGCCAGACATTCAGGCATGACAACATTAGGTATTTCACTTGTCACAAATAAAGCTGCAGGTTTAGGACATAGTGAACTCAATCACCAGGAAGTGATGGAAGCTGCTGATCAGGCTGAAGTCAATCTTGTAAAACTTGTGAAACAAATTATTCAAGATATGTAAAAGATGAGCCAAAGCTCATCTTTTTTCATTTGAACTATAAACAGGATAAAAAGCCTGATACGTTTTCTTCAATCCATTTTTTAATGGCGTATATTGAAGTCCTAGCTGATCAGCTACTTTTTGACCATTGTAATATTCCATTTCTTCTAAAAACAAAGGAAATGGAAGTGGGTATTGAAGTTGTATTGCTTCTTCAATAGAATGCTCTTCTATTTTTAAATTTGGCTGGCATATTTGAAGAATCTGATTGATCGTTGAATAAGTCACTTTTTCTTCACTGACAACATTATATACTTCATCATAAGCTTTCTTTTCAACAACCTTTTCTATAGCATCCACAACATCTTCCACATAAACCATTTGAAAAGGTAATGAAGCATCATGCAAAGAAAATAATGACAAACCTTTGACTGCTCTTTCAATCAATAAAGATTCTCTAGGTGCATAGTTGAAAGGACCATAGATTTGTCCTGGTCTTAAAATTGTATATGGTATTTGATGTCTTTTAGCTAAATCAATCAATTCTTGTTCAAGTTGAACCTTACCTGTAATATAAGCCCCTGCATCTCCTTCAAATTGACGTGTTTCCAATGGATGATCTTCTGTTTTATAAACACCTGTTTGGCGCTTATAAACATCAACCGTACTTATAAACACATAGTGTTGGATTCGCCCTGCTAAAGCCTCTATGACCGTTTGTATATCACCAGGTTGATAGGCACAAAAATCAATGACAGCGTCATATTTTTCATAAGGTAACTGCTGCCATGCTTTGATATCATGACGATCAAAAAAACATTCATGAACATGATAAGCCTGCATTGAATAATGTCCACGATTCACAAGAGTACAATCCCATTTTTTTGAAAAACGCATTGTACAAAGACGTCCTAAAAAATAACTTCCACCAATCATTAAAACTTTCATTTCAATCCCACCTTTTCCCCCATTATATAAAAAAACCATTACAGGTACAACTGATATGCCTATAATGGTCATCATGCTTTCAAAAGCTTAAAATTTCCCTTTTCAAACTTACGAAAAGAAACTCGCTATAAACGGAGCCAGAAAAACTGTCAATAAACCTGCTATAACGATGGACAAACTACTCATAGCGCCTTCAATTTCCCCAAATTCTAAAGCTTTAGCTGTTCCAATAGCGTGAGCACTATTTCCACATGCCAGTCCAACAGCAATCGGGTGATCAATACGAAAAATTCTTAATACTGTTTTCGCAACCATTGCGCCAAAAATTCCAGTCATAATTACAACCCCTACAGTCACTGTGACATTTCCATGAACAAGTTGGGATATCCCCATAGCAATAGCTGTTGTAATAGATTTTGGTAACATCGAAAATAACAATACATCATCAGCATGAAACAAAACACATAATACTACAATACAAACCATGCCTGCCAGACATCCACTAAAAATACTCATAATGATTGCATCCAAGTGTTTCAACAAAATCTGACTTTGTTTGTATAAAGGTACTGCCAAACAGACAGTAGAAGGTGTAAGTAAAAAACTAATATACTGTGCACCTTGATTATATGTTTGATAATCAATCTTAAAAACGACTAATACTAAAATAGAAAAAAGAGCACTCATCAATAATGGATTAAAAATAGGATAATTCAGTTTTTTACGTATTTGTACAGCTAACCAATAAGTTAATAAACTCAACACAATACCAAAATAAGCTGTATTGACAAAAATATCATTCATGTTCTCTTTTTTCCTTTCTCTCTATCATATATTGTGCAACTTTTCCCGTTGTCACCATCACAACAATCGTGCTTATGACCAGCACCACACATATAACCAGTAAATCAGCAAAGAGCTGTTCACCAACATTCATTAAACTAACAGCCGAAGGTACAAACAAAACTGGCATAATCAAAATTAACCAATCAGCCACATCCTCAATATCTTTTAATCGTATCAGTCCTGTAAACAAACATACCAACAAGATAATCAACCCATAGACACTTGCCGGAATTGGAAAAGGCAATAATAGACTGAGCAGTTCACCTATAAATGAAATCAACATAATAATTAAAAATTGATGAATATACTTCATCATATCTCCCCCTTGTTTTCAACATTATAGCATGATTTTTTTGAAAGAAAACACCTAGTCAAAGTGTAACTGTTTACAACTTATAAAACAATCACAAAAATGATTTTTATAGACATATCAAGACTTTGATTATATCAACAAAAAAACTCTATCTATTTATTGTTTTTTATAAATAGATAGAGCTATCTGAAACATCATCCTCAAAATCTAGAAGTTTTTAAAGAAATGGTTTTAACTCATCAATATATTTTTGAGAAATATTTTCAAACTCATCAGTATATTGCTTCACTTTTAAATCCACATGTTTTTCTTTATTTAATAAATGCGTCATTGTCATCACAGACTGATTACTTCCTTCTATTAACATTTTAACAATTTTATGATCATCACTCATCAAAGTTTTCATCTCAATCATAGACTCTAACATGATTTTGTTTTTAATATGATCTTCAGCTAAAGAAAAATCACGCGTTATCTTATTTTTTAAATCTCCATAGGCCTTTCTTTGATGTAAAACAATATCTCTCAATTGTGCATTTTCAATTTTATCAATCAAATGATCAATAGCTACAAGTCCCATATTTAAACCATTCAACAATTCTTCTATACATCTTTCTTCATTCATTTTTATCACCCATATAAGTATGCACTCACTTTATAGATTTATACATTTTAATTCAATCCATCCCACTTCTCCTTGATGAATGACATAAGCATATTGATCATAAATACCAACAACCTTTACCAGATCACCTTTTTTAGCTGAAATAAAATGATCTGTATAATCATCCAGACAATATATATGATGATCTCGCTTATATAAAAATTCATTTTTAATTTTTAAATATTGATTCGTTTCCCTTTGATAACAATCACTAAACTGTTCCCCGTGCTTAATCATTTCCACTTCAAAATAAGGATAAGCAATTTTATGTTTTATCTTCGTTGTAGAAACAATATCATACAAAACTTCATGATAAGGCAAAGGTTGGACATAATCTTGTGAATAATGAATCACACCGTCCTGAGATTCAATAATAAGAGCATTGAGTTGTGAGATAGATTTGACACCTGTTCCTCCATCTACACAAATAATACGTTTCTCTTCATCGATAATAACATCATTACATATCTGATCTGAATAATAATTAGATGTTGGTAAATGTCCGACAATAACAGTTTCATCTAACAAATGACCTTGCTCGTAAAAATACTTCATTTCTAATAACGAAGACAATGAACTGTTTTTATAATCTTTTCTCTTTTCAATACCAGCATGAACAAATAAAAACTGATTCCATTTCAAAGTCACTGGCAAATGAGAAATAAACGCCAGTTCATTATGCAAGACATTCTCAATTCGTTTTTGAACACCTAACATTGTTTCATGACCCTTGTCAAGATTCAAACGATGATAAACTTCTCGAATGCAGCCATTACTGGAAACGCGTTTCAAATATCCTTGAATCTGATTAGCCAATTCAGGAATCGTCAACAAAGCATCTAAAGCCCATTCACAATTTCCCATTAACACAAAAACACGCTCACGTTTAGAAAGTTCCTGAATATAATGAATTGTTTCAATGACCTGATCACCTTTTTCAACAAAATCCCCTAATATCACCAGATAATCCTGAGGCGTATATTGAACTTTTCTTAACAATGCCTGAAATCTATCCAAATGACCATGAATGTCACTCACAACAATCATTCTATAGTCACCTTTGTATTTTTTTACTAAATGACGTGGTGTTATCATTTTTTCACCCCTTTTCTATTTTAACATAAATACAACAAAAAAAACCATACCCTGCATTCTCACAGACTACGGTCTTATCTTATTTGTCTATTTTATATATGTTCATATAAAATAGACTCATTCTCTCTATGAATGAATTAATTGATAAAAATCATTGTAACTTATATTCAACAAGATATAATCATCAATCTTTTCTAATTGTGTCTGACTGCAATCTTTAATCCATTCAAAGTTTTTATTCGGAAATTTCTTCAACAGTATTTTCATCAACTTCTTGATTTCTCCTCGTTTTTCACCAATATCTTCACCTTCTTTTTTGGCTTCATTCACTAATTCTTCTAACGCTTCACACATACTCTTCTTTCCTCCTTCTTGTCTTTTAAAATAACTCACTCTTTTTCTTAAAACCTCATAATACATGTCATCTGGATCA
>CALVFK010000082.1 GCA_944326805.1 uncultured Massilimicrobiota sp.
TTATTTTAACCACACATACACCAGAAATCTTAGAGATATGTGATGTCATCTATAAGATAGAAAATCAACAATTTGAAGTTGATAAAGAAGAAATACATGATCAAAATGATATGACTGATAAGGTAAAGAAATATCATTTTTCACCTATCAAATATTTTCAATATAAAACTCCTATACAGTGGATACAGTTTGTAGGAATCATTATTATATCAATATTCATACTGATTCAATCAATGCCATTGACACAATCTTTTATGAATATCACAGCGGTAAATCCTTTGGTTTTTAATCAATCATCAAAAGAAATGATTTTTATGAGAAATAGAAGTGGGCAATTAGATATGATATATACACCAGCTTATGAGGATGAAATCATTCAACCAATGAATAAAGATGATTTGAATAAAATTCAAAATATGGATGGAGTTAGGAAAATAGAAACATTTAAAGTTTTAACGCTTTTTAATCCAAATAGTACAGATGAAACTCAAAGTATGGAAGTTATTGATCAAGATGGGCATTCGAGTATCTATTCAGTTGAAGCAGATGGAAGTCGAGCACCGGCAATTTTCCCATATTATGAAGAAAATGATTTTAATGATCATGATAATGGAATTTATATAAACAGTATGTTGTCTGAGATATATAATATTCATGAGGGAGATACAATCAAAGCGAAGTTTTATATTCCTTATCAACAATATGTATTAGATACGAATCCATATAGAAAAATATCTTATGTATTAAAAGAACTGGAATTAAAGGTGGATAAGGTTTTAAACAATGATGAGAATTATCATTCAATTAGCACTAACTACATGATTTATGTGCCTGATCATATGTTTCGTGATATGATAAACAGTGTCAATGAAAATGATGAAATGGTTCCTTCTTCTAGTGTTAGTAGAGCAGCTGATCAAGTTGATGCACAACCTTATACAATGGATGAATATGTTATTTTTGTGGATGAAGGTCAAGCGAAAGAGGTTTATGATGCTATAATAGAAATGGATAGCCATTATGATGCTTATTCTGTATATTTAAGTTACCTTGAAATTGATGAAATACAAAAAGATGCCTTTCAAACACAGCTTGTGAGTGTTGCAGGTATTTGTGGAATAGCATTGGCTGCTTTTATAGTGATACAATACTTTATGATGAAATCAAGAAAAGAAGAAATGAATTTGTTAAGAAGAAATGGAATCAATAAACAAAAAATTCATCAAGTAATTTTATTTGAAAATGGAGTTTATTTTGTTGTTGTGAGTGCTGTTGGATTGATATTAGTTTATTTTTATCAAAGTTATTTAAATGATTTTACAAATATGTTTATATTTAATATTATTGTGTTGGTAATCAGTTTATTCTTATTGTTAGTGAATGTCATCGTATCTCAGCTCTTACTAAAAGATAAGAAACATTTCAAAAATAGAAAGTTATAAAAAGAGGTGGGGGTATGTTATCTTTAAAAAATATTAACTTAACTTTTGATAGGGAATTGATTAAGAATGGTGAACTTTATGTGCCTAATGAACAACTGACAGTGCTTTTTGGTCCTAGTGGTTCTGGAAAAAGCAGTCTATTATATGATATGGCTTTTCTAACAAAACAGGCTCAAATGGATTATATCTTTGATGGTATTGATGTCCATACTTTATCTCAAGATGAAATTAAAGATATTCAAAGAAATCAAATAGCCTTTGTTTTTCAAAACATTCCATTGTTTGATAGTATGAACTTGATGGAAAATATTCGTTTTTTCTCTAGTTTGACACATGATGAGTTTGATGAAAATCAAGCAAGACAATATCTTACAGATTTAGAATTATATTTAGATGATCAGACACCTATTGAACATCTTTCTGGTGGAGAAAGACAACGCTTAGCTATTATTTGTGCTTTAATGAAAGATACACCTTATATATTTATGGATGAACCTACGGCTTATTTAGATGAAGATAATCGACAAGAATTTTTAAAAATCATTGATTTATTAAAAAATCAATATCATAAAACGATATTGATTGCGACACATGACGAATTATTAAAGAATGTCTGTGATCAACTTTATGAAATTCGTAATCAAAGAATTTATTGTTTAAAAAAACAAGATGTTTTTGAAACAAAAACAATACATCTTATATCTAATACATTTCATCAATTATCAGTTTTCTTTCGATATCAATTTAAAAAAGAAAAATGGAAACATCGTATTTTTCAATTATTCCTTATCCTTATTTTATTTATAAGCACATTTATGGGAGTCTATTTTCAATATTATCAAAACCAGTTAATGCAGTCTGTTAATGACTATGAAAGTTTACAATTGGTTGTTGAAATGGATCATAATATCAGTTCTAGTCAGATAAGGGATATAGGGAATATAGAACATATTCAAAGAGTAGAGAAGATTTTTCCACTTATATCAGATAATAATTATTTAGTATGTCCTTATTTGGAATCTGATTTCTTTTATCATGATATAGCTCAAACTTTTGATACACCATCGTATACAGGTGTTTACATCAATTATGAAGTCTATAGAGATACACAAAATCAAGGTATTGAACTGTTGTTTGATAATCAAAAAATAGAAGTGCAACCACAATTTCAATTAGATAAGACTTTTGATGATTATGCATTGAATTTATCTCTGGCAAGAATTGTTTATATACCTTATGATGATTATATGGAAATATATCATGCACGAGGATTTGAGAATAATCAAACACCATTTGCTTTAATTACAATAGACCAAAAGGAATCATATATTGACGTTTTAGAAAAATTATCGAGCCAATATGAAGATATGACTCTAGACAGTCATCAAGAAATTTTAACGTTATTAGATGTTAAACAGATGGCGGATTATTTGAGTGGAACAATGATAATTATTCTCTTTATTATTGTTGTTGTATCAATTATTCTTTTAAAAATAAATGATTATTATCATATGAGATTTGCACAAGTTTTATTAGAAGCAAATGGTATAAAAGATCAAAACATTATGAAAGCACATATTCTTAAAGATGCCTCTTTATATATTTTACCTATGTTCATCTCTTATATTATGTTGATAGGATGTTATTGGGGACTTGGAATTCTTAAAATAAAGATGGCTGTTTATTCAATGGCGATTCTTATGATGAGTTCTTTATTAATATTTATGGTGGCTATGGTTATATATGTGATGATAAGAAAAATATTTACAACAACAAGAATCTTAAAATCAATTTAAAGTGATTTTATAAATATGAATACAAGTGATTGATAGGGGAATGGTTAATGGAAAGAGTAGATAAGATATTGATAAAAATACAATGGCTTATTATTTTGATTACAGGAATATTTTTGTTGATTCATGAATATGATCATGATTTTGTGATTGTGTTGTGGGTGGTCTCTGTTATGTGTAATGCATTTTGGTCTAGAAATTATAAAGTAGCTAATATCGAACAAACATATAGCCGACTTTTTCAACGTTATCCCATTGTTTGGATGGTTTTAAGAATGTTGATTATCGTTAGTATATCTATTTTTGTTATAGGATATGTTATATAAAAACATCTCGATTAAGAGATGTTTTTATATAGCGATTTCTTTTAATTTTTGAATTAACATATCGGGTAAAGTTTCAATGTTTTCAATAAATAAACCATTTGGATATGTTTTGGTAATCAATGGAGCAGTTTGTATACCAATTCCTATAACATCAATATCTTGATCTTTTTTATACAGGCGTGTTAATTCATGAATATGTTCTACACCATGCGTATCGCCATCAGATAAGACAAAGACAAAGCCTTTGCGATGTCTTTTGTAGGCAGCTAATTTCTTCAAAACATATTCTAAAGCAATATCTTCATGTGTTCCACCAGATGTATGCATAGCATAAATACGATTCAGTAAATATCTTTTTTGGCAATCTTGAAAAGAAATAATTTCAGTGAGCTGAACCTGTGTTTTTCCAAGTGCTTTATGTGCAGAAATACAGAATGGTATTTTTAATGTCTGTAAAACTCTTGCAAGTTCAAAGCAACCCTTCATTGTATTGATAATTTTATCGCCACTCATTGATTCACTTGTATCAACAAGAATATACACACATAAATCTTTCTTCTTTCCTTGTTTATGTGTTTTAAATACACGTCCATCTAAAGAAGCACGATAAAGATTTTGTTGATCTAATTGTCTTCCATATTCTAGTTTATGCTTTGTTTGACTTTTTGAAGCATACATTCTTTCACGCTTGAATAATCTCGCCAGTTTATTACTTCTGATAATACTTTCGTTTTGATTTCTTAAAGCGATAGTACCGTATTGAGTAGGTGTTGTTCTTTCTAAAGGTGATAAAACAATAGATTGTTCAATGGAAGAATGATAAGTTTGAGATTGAAAGCTTTTCTCCTGTTGTTTTCTTTGTTTCTCTTCACGTCTATGAATATCTTGTAGAATTTGATGTTTTTGTGTTTTTTCGGCTTCATTTTCAAGTGATTCAATACGTTGAAATTCTTCATCAGAAAGATTAAGCTGATATTTAGTTGGTGTTTGTTGAGGTGAATTTTGTGATTCACCTTTTTGAAATTGAATTGCAATTTCACTAGACATTTGGGAGAAAAGACTTTGAGAAATACCAGATATTTTAGAACCATTTTGAATTGTATCGAATATTTCTTTGACAGTTTCATCCATAATAGGTTGACATAGATTGAGAATGTCTTTAGCTATTTCTAAACGTTCTTTTGTATGATGTGTTAATAAACGTCCTTGAATAGCATGTTTTCTGATTTCTTTAAATTGCAGGTGTAGATAACGAGGGAGATACACAATGTTATCATTGAATTGAAAACGATAACCATAAGTACATATAACCATGATTTCTTTGATGATTTTATCCATAAGAAAAGCAGTATCATTTTCATTTCGTTTTTCATTTATGAATTGTAAGGTCATTGATTGACGGGCATACATAAGAGAGTTCCATGTTTCAGGAAATTCAATACCTAAAGCATTTTCAATAGCACCTTCTTCAATAGCCTTTAAAACAAGTGGTAAATTGGTTTGAAAGACATAATTTGTGATGATGGATTTGAGTTCTCGATAAGAAATCTGTTTATTGAGAAAGTCTTTTGCGGCAGAATTGACCTGGTCTAAAGCTTTGGAAGCTTGAATGTAAGTTTGTGATAAGATTTGAAAATCACAATAGCGTAAACTTGCGAGTTCATGGAACAAAAGTCCTTCCATAAACATTTCATACCCTTGAGGATGAAAATGTTCTAAGTAACGATAAGGAGCTTTTTCACCAAGAGTGATATAAGCATGTTGATTTTTGATTTGAGAAAAATGGTGATTGCTTTCATCAATAGTGAGATGAACAGGCATCTGGGCATAAAGAACTGTATCTTTTTTGAGTTTTTGTTTGATTTGTGATGATAACATAGAGATTATTCAACAAATTCATGAACAATGAGTGACATGACAGAAGCGGCAGGTCCATTTGTCGCAAGAATTTGACGTGCATCTTCTAAGTTTAAGATTTCATCATCTTCTTCTGCTAATTCTGCAATAATTGTGACAAGACTTGCACGAATCACATCACCATCTAAATCAACAGTTTTATTAGCCCAGTTCAACAATGTTCTTAAATCAATTCTTTGTGTAGTTTCATTACCTTCATTCATAATAACATTATGGAAAGCATCAAGTAATGATGCCATTTTTGTTGCAGTTGTATCATCAATTCCTGTTTCTTTGACAATAATATTTGCCATTTTATCAATAGGTAATTGACTGATTTTAATTTTGTTTTGAATACGTGATTTATGGGAAAGGTTCATTTCATTTGTTCCAGCATAACCAATATTCATACTTTCACCAAATCTAAAGAGTGGGTGGGCATGAATGATTTCCCCATTATCTAAAATCTTTTGTTTTGTACCATCTAAAACATCATTTAATGATGAAATAATGTCACTATCAACCATATTGATTTCATCAAAAATAAACATACCCCCATATTTCATCATTAAACTTAAAGGTCCATATTCAAAAACAGTTTCTCCATTTCTTAAGACATATTTACCAAATAAAGTTGATTCATCAATAGAACGACTTCCTACCATTTTTAAACTTGGTAATCCTAATGCTCCAGCAACGCAGAGTAATTTTGTTGTTTTACCAGTTCCAGAAGGACCGTAATATAAACATGACCATGTTTTTCCTCTTTGAAAAGATTTAATTAAATCAAAGTCATTTTGATCTAGAAAATGGCGATTTTGCATATACAAACGTTCATTATCTTTGATTGATTCTTGAAGAAATAATGGTAATTTCATTCTTTCATGTGTTGAATAGAGAGGCGTTACATCTAATATAGTATAGGATGAAGAAGATAACGACTGATAGATTTGTTGTTTTGATTGTAAATCTAATAATAGATGTTGAGGGTCATCTTGAAATAAAAAGACTGGTATTAAAGATTGTGTATTAAATGTTAAATGAAGATGGTTTAATAATTCTTCGACGGAATCATAATGTAAAGATAGAAAACAATCTTGAAGTTGAAGAATATCTTTTAATATTTGAATCAATCTTCTAGCAATGTTTAAAACATATTTATAATGATTTGCATCCCATTCATTACCTTGGTAATGTTGGCTCATATCAATGTGACGCCAGTTTTCATAAATGTCTTGGAATGTTTCTGTCTGATATTGATTATATATGTAATTGATTGCGACAAGTAATAAACGATATAGACTATCGCTTTTTTCATAGGCACTTGCCATGATAAATCGTTGATCTTGTAAAGAATATTCTAAATAAGCTTCTTTTTGATTGTTATGAACGATTTGAAATAATAATGATTGTTCATGTATAAAAAGATAGACATAATCGTTATTGTATTGGCTGTGTACAAGACCCATGATAGCTTTGGCTGTTTCGTATTCATAAGGATAAGTTGTTTCGCTAATATAGTCTAATGTCAGCTTTTCTCCATAAAGGATATGCTCACTATGGTATCCAGGTGAAATTGAGTAAGGTTTATAATGTTTTAATTCGTCAAGTATCATATTTTATCTGCTCCTTTTTCTGCTACATATTATAACATGTATGGGATATATCACAAATCATCTGCTTATATAAATAAAAAAACGATCTGACGATCGTTTTGTTTTCATATGGTGACCTGTACGGGATTCGAACCCGTGAATGCATGCGTGAAAGGCATGTGAGTTAACCGTTTCTCCAACAGGCCACAAAAATGGCGCTTGAAGTAGGACTCGAACCTACGACCGATCGGTTAACAGCCGATTGCTCTACCAACTGAGCTATTCAAGCAAATGGAGCGGGTGATGGGAATCGAACCCACGTAGTCAGCTTGGAAGGCTGAAGTTCTACCATTGAACTACACCCGCAAAAGAATGGTGCCCAGGGCCGGAGTCGAACCGGCACGGATTTTAAGGTCCGCAGGATTTTAAGTCCTGTGCGTCTACCAATTTCGCCACCTGGGCAT
>CALVFK010000083.1 GCA_944326805.1 uncultured Massilimicrobiota sp.
TCTTCCCACATAAAATATAGAAACTATGGATAGGAGCGGCTATGTCTGGATTTCAACGGTTTGTGACTTATATTCAAAACGAAATGATTATATCTGGCAATTATCTGGGGGACAATTGCATTTATTAGCTTTAGCAGGTTCTACTGCGTTATCACCAGAAATTCTTATTTTAGATGAACCCATTGCTCAATTAGATCCTAAACATGCAAGAGAAATTTATGAAATATTAAAGGAATTAAATGAAAAATATCACAAAACAATTATTGTTATTGAACATCATACAGAATATATTGCCCAATATTGCCATCATGTGATTTTAATGAAGGATGGTTCTATTATGTGGCAAAAACCAGTCAAAGAAGCTTTGACAAGAGTTGAAGAACTTGAATCTTGTCATATTTTTCCACCACAAATTACACGTGCTGCTAAAATCATGCTGGAAAAGAATTTACTAGATTCAAATACTTTATTGCCCATTACTATAGAAGAAGGACAGAATATTTTTACAAAAAAGAAACATATGACAGATTGTACTCATGAAAGAAAAGTACAAGAAAAGGATGAACGTGTTGTAGAATTTGTAAATGTTGGGTTACAGTTTAGAAGTGTAAAAGGTGAACCTTATCAGCTCATGAAAGACTTTTATCTTAATATTTATAAAGGGGATAAAATTGCTTTAATAGGTTCTAATGGTGCTGGAAAGTCTTCATTGATGAAGATGATGATAGGATTATTGAAACCACAAGTTGGCTATGTGAATGTATGTGGAGAAAAGACAAAACATTATTCAGCTGAAGAATTATCAAAACATATTTCACTTGTATATCAAAATCCTGAAGATATGTTTATTAAAGATTGTATTCGAGGGGATATTGAATTTGCCATGAAAGAACGACATATTAAGGATTATAAAGATAGAGCCAAAAAATTAATTGAATTGTTCGATTTGCAGGATATTCAAGAAAGAGATGGACGATTATTATCAGGGGGACAAATGCGTCGAGCCTCACTTGCAATAGGAGTAGCATTGCAACCATCTATTTTGCTTTTAGATGAACCTACTGCCAATTTGGATATTGCAACTAGAAAAGAGATCATGAGAACATTAGATATCTTAAAAGATGTTGTTGAAACTGTTGTTATAGCAACACATGATATGCAGCTTGTCTGTGATTGGGCAGAGAGAATCATTGTATTATCATCAGGTTATATAGTCAAGGATGGTCAAAGACATGAAGTCTTTAGCGATAAGTATGTAAGAGAAATGGTAGGAATAGAACCACCAGAAATCTTTAAAATGGGGGAAGCACTCAATATTCGCTGTTATGAAATTGATGAATTTGTGAGTGCTTATCAACAGGAGGAATCATAATGCATAAAATCACACAGACTTTGTTAGATAAATTCACAATTGATTATTTACGTAATCAAGTTCTAAAAAATGCTTATGGAAATGATGATACAATCATTGCTGGATTAGATCCAAGAACATTATTATGCTGGTATTTATTTTTTGGTTTGATTCCATGGTTTTTAAATGATTTCATTGTTTTATTAGGGATGTTTGTTTTTGTTGCGATAACAACTAAATTAGCAAAAATTGCACCACTTGTATTATTTTTATTTTGTCTAGGTGTATTTTGTCAAACAGGATATTTGTTTATTGCTGCACTATTCTTTGGTGGAAATTTATCAACATTATATTCATTATTAGTTATGACATTAAAAGTATCTGTCTGTTCTCTTGCTTCCATTACTGTTTTTTCAGGATTAAACCCTGACCGTCTAGCAACAGGATTGCTATATTTTGGTTGTCCTGATCAATTGTCTTTTAGTATTTCATATGCATTTCGTATATTACCTATCCTTATGGAAGAATTCCAAAACATATTGTTATCTTATCGTTTAAGAGGACATTCTCCATCAAAAAAAACATGGCTTGGGAAAGTGAAATATTTTATATACCAGATAAAAATTATTATATTATCTTTCTATCCGTTAATGTTAAATACTGCAAAACGATCAAGAACAACAGTTGAAGCATTGGAATTAAAAGGATATCGCTATGCAAATGAAAATAAGATTGTTAGAAAAAAGAAAATGGCATCACTAATGTTTAAGAAAGATGATTTGATTTTCGTTTTAATTTCTATTGTATGGATGATTTTATGTGTTGTCATTTCTAGTTTGTTTTAGGAGGTTTTTATGAATATAGATTTTCATACTCATGGTAAATTAGCAAAAAAATTACCATTTTCTACACAATATACTGATCAAATGTTTCACAAAGCATATCTTAAAGGACTTGATGCTATTTGTCTGACTGAACATTTTAATACGTTATCATTTTTAGAAATGTATGATTATATATATACTCACTATACGCATGTGGGTGATTGTTGTCAGAGTAAAGAGGGATTATTGATTTTCTTTGGAATGGAAATAGATATTAAAGAGGGAGGACATACTCTTGTTATTGGAAGATATCATGATATTGTTGAGTTAAATAAAAAGTTGGAAAAACATAAAGCGAAAGAAAGTTTTTTAACTTTTGATGAGCTAGTAACGCTTGTTCGTCAATATGATGTTATTTTTGGGGGAGCACATGTTTATCGTCAGGGAGGACATATTCCAGAATTATCACAGAAGCAGTTGTTATGTTTTGATTTCTTTGATCTAAATGGAAAAGATTTAGCATGTTATGGATTAAAAATGCAGGATATGATTTATCAGTTTGCGCATCGATATCATAAACCAGTTGTTTCTGGCAGTGATACACATCAAGCAACACAGTATGGTTGTGTTCAGACATGTTTTCAAAGTTGTTTTCATAGTATTAAACAATTAAGAGAAGAAATCGACAAAGGACAATATACTATCCAAATATCTGAAAGTTTAAATATTCAGGTTGAAGATGCGACATTACAAAAAAGACTTCTTAAAGAAGTCTATCGATTGGGTGGCGATTATGTTGCTTTATTATGATACAGAGATATTTTATCTTTGTATTTTTATTTTATAGTTTTCTTTTAACTGATAGATATCTTCTACACTCTGTGTATATGAATGACCACCTTTTTTAGCAATTTCTATTACTAAAGCATCAATACATGCCATAGGAACAGCCATAGAATGATATTCATGATCTTCACCACGATATACATAAATATTATAGTCAGCCATTTTTTTAGCGTCATCAATTAAGCGACTAGACATCAGCATTGTTTGACATTTGATTTGATGGCAATATTCAAGAACTATCTGTGCTTCTACAGGTGTTTTTAAAAATCCAAAGAGAATAACAAAATCGTCTGATTTGATCATTGGAAGACATTCAAAAATTTCTGAACCACTTGAAGGCATGATAACGACTTTCTTTTGAAATCTGCGTAATCGAAATGAGAGTAAATCAGCAAGACAAATCGTTGCTCCTTTAGCAAATACATAAATTGTATTGGCTTCAATGATATGATCAACAATTGTATCAATTTCATCTATATCTAGATGTTCAATTGTTTTTTCAATATATTGATTTTGTAAAATTAAATAATGAGGAAAAGAGTGTTCTTGTGTTACTGTTGAATGCATTTTGTTGGCAGGGGATACCTTTTGTGTCATACTCATTTTCATATCTTTAAAATTGAGATAGCCTAGATGTTTAGGTAAGCGAGAAATAGTAGCTTGAGATATATGTGTTTTTTGAGAAAGTTCTTGGATTGACATAGAAGAAAACTGATGAATATTTTGAAAAATAAAATCTATCAGTTTTTTTTCGTTTTTTGTTAGTTTTTCAGTTGTTTCTGAATTCCATTTCATCGTGATCATCTCCTTAATAATGTATTATATCAGACATTCTATTTAAAAAATATCAGTTTTATGTAAAATAAAAAAGTTGACATTTCTTGATAATACGTTTATTATATAACTGTTCAAAATAAAACAGTTAAGGAGAGAACTATGAAGATACAAACAAAGAATGGGGAAAAGAAGTTTTTTTCACTAGCAATGTACCCCTATATCATCAAAAAATATAATTCTTTATTTGAAGATTTATTGAAAGAGTATCAGATGACACAAGTGGAAATAGATGTTCTGGCTTTCTTAGCTAATAATCCTGAATATAATCACGCTCAGGATATTGTCAATGTTCGTGGTATTTCCAAAGGACATGTGTCTTTAGCTATTGAAAAACTGGTGAAACGTGGTTATCTTACTAGAAATCCTGATCCACAAAACAGACGTTGCAATATTTTGTGTGTAGAACATCAGGCAGATTCTCTTATTAAACGTATTCAAGATATTCAACATCAGTTTGATGACATGTCATTTCAAAATATTTCATCAAGTGATTTGATTTTTTATCATCAAATTTTACAAAAGATTTATCAGAATTTAGGAGGGGGACATAATGAATGAAAGATTAGAGAATGAAAAAATATCAAAGTTGTTATTTGCGATGGCATTACCAGCTATTTTGGCTCAATTAGCAACGCTTATTTATAACATGGTTGATAGAATTTATATTGCCCGATTAGCAGATGGTTCATTAGGAATTGCTGGGATTGGACTATGTACTTCTGTCATTACGATTATTACAGCTTTTACGAATTTATTTGGACGTGGTGGAGCGCCATTGGCTTCTATTCGTCTAGGTGAAAAAAGACCAGAATTAGCTGAAAAGATATTGGGCAACTGTTTTTCAAGCCTGATTATTTCTTCTATCATTATCACAATTGTTTTACAATTTTTTGGTGCACAGATTTTAACTTTATTTGGTGCCAGTGAAAATACACTCCCTTATGCAATGGACTATATGCGTATTTATAGTTTAGGAACTATTTTTGTTCAACTGAGTGTAGGATTGAATTATTTCATTAATGCTCAAGGTTATACAAAATATGGGATGCTTACATTGTTGATAGGAGGTATTTTAAATATTATTTTAGATCCTATCTTTATCTTTGTATTTCATATGGATGTTGCTGGTGCAGCGATTGCAACAGTCATTTCTCAATTTGTTTCATGTGTCTGGGTTATGAAATTTTTATGGGGAAAGCAGACAACAATTAAAATCAAAAAAGAACATATGAAATTAGATTTAGGTATTATGAAAAAAGTTGTTGGCTTAGGATTTTCACCTTTCTTTATGAATGCGACAGAAGGTATTTTACAAGTTTCTTTTAATCGCCAGTTATTATTCTTTGGTGGAGATTTAGCGGTTAGTGCCATGACAATTATGTTATCAATGAATCAAGTTTTACAATTACCAATGGAAGGTATTGCACAAGGAACACAGCCAATTATCAGTTATAACTATGGGGCTAAAAATTATGATCGTGTAAGAAAAACGATTTCTTTAGCTATTAAAGTTTCTTTGATATATTCAGTTATTGGTGTTTTATTGATGGAATTATTACCGGGTGTCTTTGTTCGCTTATTTGCTAATGAACCTCAATTAATTGAACTTTCAAATCAAATGTTAAGAGTTTATATCTTTGGTTTCATTATCATGGGAGCAAACTCTACATATCAACAGACATATACATCTTTGGGATTTGGAAAGCGTTCTTTCTTCTTTGCTTTCTATCGAAAGATTATTTTATTGATTCCTTTAATTTATATTTTACCAAACTTTATTTCAAACGGTGTATTTGCAGTTATGTTAGCTGAACCACTATCAGATTTAATCACAACAATCACAAATACCTTTGCTTTTAAACAATTTATGCATAAATATTTAAACAAAAAACTATCATGATGGTAGTTTTTTATTTTCTTTAGAAATGTTATGAAATATGTTAAAATAAGAAAAAAGAATGTGAGGGTTAGTATGAAAAAAGCAGTGATATTTGATATGGATGGTTTAATGATTGATAGTGAGAGAGTCACTTACAATGAATATGTTAAAAAATTGGAACAGTTAGGTCATTATGATTTTACCGAAGAACTTTATAGGAATTGTTTAGGAAAAAACAAGCAAGGAATTTGTCAAGTGTTTATAGATCATTATGGTGAAGATTTTCCAATGAAAGAAGTATGGGATGATGTTCATATATGGATAGATGAAAGTTTAAGACAATATGTCCCAAAGAAAAAAGGTTTAGATAGATTGTTAGAATATTTAAAGAATCATAACTATAAAACAATTGTTGCAACATCAAGTGCACGTGAACGTGTTGATGAAATATTAAAAAATGCACAGTTGACACAATATTTTGATGATTCTATTTGTGGTGATGAGGTGACACATGGTAAGCCTAATCCAGAGATTTTTTTAACAGCTTGTCATAAATTAGGGGTTCAACCAGAGGAAGCAGTTGTTTTAGAAGATAGTGAGGCTGGAATTCAGGCAGCTTATGATGGACATATTGATGTTATTTGTGTTCCAGATATGAAATATCCAGAAGAAAAATATGTTCAGATGATTACAAAGATTGTAAAATCACTAGATGATGTTATTGATTATTTAGAGGTACAATAAAAGAACTGTTAAAGCAGTTCTTTTATTGCTTGAGTAACACTTTCAACATGTAGTTGTGAAATATCTTTTAAAGGTTGAGGTGAAGTGTTCAAGGTGATAGGGATATCCACACATTTTAACATTGGTAAATCATTATAGGAATCGCCTATTCCAGCAAAAGTCTTTATATGAAAGTGCTCTCTTACTCTTTTTATAGCTTCTCCCTTTGAACATCCTTTAGAAACTATATCTATAGAATCTAAATTTTGAAAAGCGAACACATCTTTATACATATGATTTATATTTTGAGTTTCTTGATATGCTTGTGTTTCATTATGGAATACTAATGATATACCATAGATGATTTCTTTGATTTGCTCAATGGAATGAAAGAGAATACATGAATCTGCTGAAAATTCTTTTTGAGTTTTATAAATATCTTTTTTGGTATGAATAATAATGAGTGCTTGATTTTGATATTGATAAAAGATGTTTTGTATAGTGTGATAGGTCACATGTTTTTCATAGAGTGGCTGTAGATTTTTATCTAAAATGATAGCTCCACTTGAGATGATATAAAAATCTGGGTGAATAGTATCAAATAGATTGATGACACCACTATAAGGTCTACCACTACATAAACCAAATAAATATCCCGCTTTTTGATAATGAGCAATGGCTTGTTGATCCTCTAAGGAAATAGAAGGATTTTTATTAGGAAAGTATAATGTGTAATCAATATCACTAGCAAGTGCATTTGGCATATGAACAACTCCTTTTTTAAATTTTAATATGAATATGAAATTTTGTCAAAAATCATATTTTTCTAATCAAAAAAATGATATGATACAAATAAGGAGGAAAAAATATGAAGCCTAAAATACATTTTACTGCACCTTATCATTGGATTAATGATCCTAATGGTTTGATTTATTATCAAGGAAATTATCACATCTTTTATCAACATTTTCCATATGAAAATTTTTGGGGAACAATGCATTGGGGTCACGCTACAACAAAAGATTTATTACATTTTCAACATC
>CALVFK010000084.1 GCA_944326805.1 uncultured Massilimicrobiota sp.
TTTATCATGGTAGTTATCAATTGTTTTTTTCACTTCCTTTAAACTTTCTATTTGATGATCTAAATGTATTTGATTCATTTTTAAACATTCATGAAAATCCAGTTTGCCATGAATAATCGCTTTAACATCGTCTATAGAGATATTTAAACTTCTTAAAAACTTTACTAATTTTAATGTCTGTAAATCTTCATCACTATAATGGCGATAACCATTATCATCTCTTTGAGGTGTAATCAATTCCTCTTTTTCATAATAACGAAGTGTATACTTGCTTAATCCTAATTCTCTTTCTAAATCGCTTGTTTTCATTACTTTCGCCTTCTTTCTATCTTTATTTAACACTATGGAGTAACTCTACAGTCAATAATTTTTTTCATTTGATTGAAGTTTTTTCACTTTTTATCGCAGTATGATAAAATAATAATATAGACATACACAGAAAGGAGAAATCTTATGAAAATTTTATTATGCTGTAAAGCTGGTGTCACTTCTAATATGTTTGCCTCTGCCTTAAAAGATGAAGCTTCTAAAAAAGATATGGAAGTCATTATTTGGGCAACCGCAGAAACAATGATTGAATATTCTATTGAACAAGCCGATGTGATTTTAGTGACTCCTCAACTTAAGAGTTCCGTATCAAAATTTGAAGACCTTGCAAAAGCTGGAACACCTGTTATTTTAATTAGTGATGACGACTTTGTTCAATTCAATGCCAAAAAGGTACTTGAAGAAGCTTTAGCTCAAATTTAAAGATTTTTAATCCTATTATAAAAATAACTACACTCTATTGGTAGCTATTTTTATAATATATGATCAGCAGGAAAGATGATTCCTGCTTTTTGTCTTGCGATAGTGAGTATTTGACTAACTATTAAACTTTGTTCTAACATTTTATAACATTGTTTTAAATCATGATTTTGATACATCTTTATAAAGCTTTCCCATTCTTCATACATCACATGATGATGACCAGCATAAACAATATCAGATGTTCCATCATTTTTGATTAGCTTGACTTCATGAATAAGACTGACAGGACTTTCAATGCATAGACTTCCTTTCGTTCCTTGTATGATATTAAAAGAAGGAATCTGGTTATCCTTTGCTGCTATACAAATACATTGAAAATGTGGATAACACAAGATTAAAACACCTGATGTGTCAATATGTTGTTCAATATGAGGATAATATTGTATATCTATAGGTTTTCCGAATAATCCCACAATAAAATGAATATGATATACCTGAAGATCCATTAAAGCCCCACCAGATTTTTTATAATCAAAAACTGGTAAGATATGTCCTTTCATAAATTCATCATAACGTGAAGAATATTGACAGAATTGCAGAGTTACTAACTTTATATCTCCTAAATCATGACAATGATTTTTAATATAAGTATACTGAGATAAATATTGATTTGTGATAGCTTCAAAAATAAACAATTGATTTGTCATAGCTAAATCCTTTAATTCTTTCGCTTCTTGATAGTTTGATGTCATTGGTTTTTCAATGATTACATGTTTATGATGTTCTAATGCTTTTTTAGCAAATTCATAATGCAAATGATTAGGTACAGCAATATAAATCACTTCTATCTCATAATCATTTAATAAATCATCATAATTTGTTGAATAACGTTGAAATTTGTGTTCTTGAGCTAATCTCCTTAATTTTTCTTGACTTCTTAATGTTCCCGAAATATGAATACATTGTATATCTTTTAACTCATGAATAAAAGAAAGCAACTCATCGACAATCTTCCCACTTCCTATAATGCCTAGCTTCATTATACCACCTCATCATTCACCACAATTTATTTTATCATCAATTGAATCATACTCATACCATAATTAAATTATTATCACTCTTTCCTTTAAGTATAGCATATATAACATTAATAACATATTCTGCAGAAAATAAATCTACAAAAACATCTAATTCCCCATGAGGTATGACATAAAATATACGCCTTAAAATAAACACTCTTTTGATAAATTATTTTCACAATATGTATTTCTCTAACTTCTTTTTATGATAAAAAAATATCTTTATAAAGACATCCTATATATAAGTAAAGAATAATCGTTATAATCTAAGTGATGATGGATATAGTGAGGTGATAATATATGGATGCTTTTTTATTTGAATGTCAATATGAAATCCTTTTTCAATGGTTAAAACAACATTTACTTTTTGATTTTAAAGAATTAAAAAATGAATGGGCTCGTTCTATAACTTACACTTATAAACAATTTCATATAGACATTTCTTTCTATGATAATGGTGTTATTGAAGAAACAATTCATGATGTCACTAATGGTGATGTGATCTATTATATACATTTCTTATTCCTGAACTTTCATCAAAGTCTTAAAATTTTAAAAGATTTTCTTATCTTTATAAAACCACTCACCAATAAACAAAAAAAGATTTATATTTGTTGTAGTTGTGGTTTGACTTCATCATTATTTGCTGAATGTTTACAAGAAAATCTACAAAAACAACATATCAATATTCATGTTGACGCTTGTGATATTCATTCACTTAAAGAAAAGCCACATAATTATGAACTTGTCTTACTCACACCACAAGTTCACTATTATAAACCTCAATTACTTCAATATATTCATAAACCCATTATCACAATCCCAACGACAGATTATGCCTGTCATAATTATAACCACATTATATCTATCATAGATGCTTATTTATCGAAGGAGGTTTAACAATGAATATTTTATTAGTCTGCTCTGCAGGTATGTCAACAAGCTTACTTGTTACAAGAATGTTAGATTATGCAAAAACAAAAAATCTGGAAGTAACCATTGAAGCACATCCAGTTGGTGAAGTTGAAAATTATGGAGAAAATGCTGATGTGATTTTGCTTGGTCCACAAGTCCGTTTCCAGTTATCTAACGTCAAAAGATTATTTCCCGATATACCTGTAGAAGTCATTGATATGCGTGATTACGGTATGATGAACGGTGAAAAAGTCTTAAATCATGTTTTAGAAATCACAAAGAAATAGAAGTATAGATCTTTTAAAACGACAAAAAGCTGCTAAAGGAAAATGGCAGCTTTTTTAATCTATATAATGATCGAATCGCTCTTTTAAATTTTTTTCATAATCCCTATTAAAATAACTGGCATAAATACAATCTAATAAATATTGTAAGGAGATACGTGATGAAAAGGATGCAATCTTTTCTTCAGAATCTTCATAGGGTGAAAAATATAAATGATAGTCAACATCTTTTGCAAAGGGGATATCAATCATTGATGAAATCAAAATCATTGTGACTTCTTTATTCTTTAATATTTTTACTAATTCGTGCATTTGTGGTGTTCTTCCAGCATAACTAATGAGTAAAACAACATCTCCTTTTTGACATGAATTGGCATACCAGAATTGATAATATCTTTCTTTAGCCACATCTATACGCAAACCAATTTCCAGCATATTTTGTTGGAAGCATTCTGCCATAAAATAATTACCAATAGAAGGAAAAACAATAATATGTTTTGCATGATATAATGCTTGAATGACTTTTAAGAAAACATCTAAATCAATGAGTTCAAGTGTAGATTGAATTGTTTGATTATACAATGAATACATCTTTTCCATAATTTGATAATGGGTATCATTCTTTTGAAATGGATAATTATAATCCACTTCTTTATCTTTATGAGAATATCTTTCTAATTGTAAAGAAACTTCTACTTTAAGTTGATTAAAACCGGATAATCCTAGTTTTTCAATGACTCTATAAATGGTAGAAACAGAAACATAACTCTTTTTAGCGATATATTGAACATCATATTGTACTATATCACGAGGATGATTTAAAATATATTTAGCAAAAACTTTTTCTCCTTCTGTTAAATGATGTTCATTTTTTATTTTTGTAAAAATATTCATAAAGATCCTCCTTTCATTTTTGTCTTGTCATTGTTTCATAATAATTTAATTTCTTATCAATATTCTTTTGATAATCCAATCTAAAATAGCAGGTATATAGACAATCTAAAAGATATAATAATGATAAACGTGTCGCAAAAGATGAAATCTTATTATAGTGATCTTCATATGAACTCATATATAAAATATATTGGGCATATTTTTCTAAAGGGTTTTCTAATGTGGAAGTAATTAAAATAATAGGTGTTTTATTTTTCTTTAATAATTTTGCTATATGTTCGCTAGAGACACCTCTCGCTCCAAAAGAAATGATAATTGCTACATGCTTTGCATCACTACTAACTGCTGTTAAATTTTGTTGGTAATCTTCAACAGGGACATTAACAAAAACACCAATTTCCTGCATTTGAAATTTGAAATTCTGAGCAAAATAAATATTTCCAGCTGAAGTATAGATATCAATAAACTGTGCCTTTTTAAGTAAGCTAGCAGATAAACGTAATTGTTCTAAATCTAAAAGATTAAAGGTTGAATTGATTGTATGCTCATAGACATCTTGAAGTTTTTGAGCAATCTGATACTGTGTTTCATTTTGTTTGATTGGATAATTATAATCAAAATCATCTGTTTCTTTTAGATAATCTTGGCGTGATGCTAAAACTTGAAGTTTTAAATCTGATAACCCTGATATATTCAGTTTATGGCATAATCTATATATTGTTGACATAGAAACATAACATGTTTGTGCAATTTGTGATGCATTATATTTCATAAATTCATCTGTATGATGTTTGATGTAATCTACGAGGATTTTTTCATTATCGGTTAAATCAACAATTTGATCCAATTTATTAAAAATGTTCATAAGTTTCACCTCATGAACATTATAATCAATATTTTATGAATGCACAATTTATTTTATTTCTGGCATATATTTATAAATAGCTGCTGCAATACCATCTTCATCATTGGATAGAGTCACATCATCAGCAATAGCTTTTAAATCATCTACTGCATTTGCCATAGCTATGCCAATTCCTGCATATTGAACCATAGAAGCATCGTTATGTCCATCACCAAAAGCCATCATTTCTTCTTGTTTATATCCCATTGGTTTTAAAACAGTATCTAATGCTTTGGCTTTATCTATGCCTTGTGCTGTAAATTCAAAATAAAATGGTCCAGTAAACATACAACTTAATGTATCTTTAAATGGTGCTTCCATTTCTTGATAGTGTGCCTGTAAATATTCTGGATCTGACGTTGTTAAAATTTTGTTTAATGGAAAATCTACAAATTCTGCCAAATCATCAACTTCACATAATTTAAACTTTCCACCACGTGATTCATATTCCATCACATTAAAAGGTTTACCATTAAACTGGATATAATTATCATAGACATTTGTTACATACATATAATCATCTTTATCAATCATTGGGCGTACTCTATCAAATTTTTTCATATGTTCTAAAACAGCCTTTGCTTCTTCAACAGTTAACGCCTGATTAAATAAAACTTCTTCTGTTTGACAATCTACAACCTTTGACCCATTATAACAAACCAATAAACCATCATGTTTATCCATTTCTAACTCTTTTGCTAAATCTCTGAGTCCTGATGTTGGTCTACCTGAAGCTAAAATTAAAACAACTCCTTTTTCTTGTGCCTTTAACAGAGCTTCTTTTGTCTTTGGTGTAATTATTTTCTGACTATTTGTTAATGTCCCATCAACATCCATCATGATTACTTTTATCGCCATATCATTATCCTCCTCACTTCTATTTTATCATCTTTTTACATTGAAACGACAAAGCAAGCAAAAAATGAAAAACATGATAATAAAAAGCCCAACAATGGGCTTACAAATATTCAAAAACATCTAACAATGTATCAATACATGTTACTTCTGAATCTTGAATGTCCTTATGTCCAATCAAGAACGCTCTCATTCCAACACTTTTCGCTGATTGCATATCTTTATTATAACTATCACCAATATATACAGCTTCATGAGGTTTAAGTTTTGTGATTTCCAATGCTTTTTCAAACATCTTTTGATGCGGTTTATAATAATGTGTTGTTTGTCCAGAGATAATGCCTTTAGGTGTTAATTCCAAATTTTTCATATTTTCTTCCACGTATTGAGAGTCATTATTCGTAATAATATATATAGGCAAAGGACATTGTGCAAAGAAATCATAAGTATCATCATATGCGGGTGTGTGAATTAAATGCTGAATCAATAAATCACAGTATTGATGACTATCTCCTTGTAAACCTATCTGTTCTTTAATGCTTTCAAAAGCTTCTAAGATAATGGAATACTCATCTTTATAGTTCTCACCATTATATTGTTGAATTAATTCGTCGTGTTTTTGATTCCATAATTTCCCGATTTTTTGAGTATCTTTTTCATTAGAGTTTTCAGCACATAAATCTAATAATTTTGTTAACCATTCACTTTGTTCATAAACCAATGTTCCCATATGATCAATAAATATTGCCTTTAACATAATGATCCTCCTATCAATTCACTTTGTTTATCAATTGTACAAACTTTTTGAATCTTCATACGTATCGCTTCAACCTGTTTTGCATCACATATTCTTGCTTTGGATGGACAGATAGAAATACAACGCATACAAGAAATGCATAAACTTTCATTTGTTGTTTCCAAACGCTTTAAATCAATGGCTTCTACAGGACAAAGTTTAGCACATAATCCACATTTTGTACACTGTGATGTCACCAAAGGCTTCAAACCGCCTTGAAAGATTTTATAAGGTCTATGTCCTGGAACTTCAATAGGATGTAAGTCTTTTTTTAAAGTTTCAACTAATGATTGTATATATTCAAAATCTTTCGCATTCGGTCTACCATGTGCAAATTCGTGAACAATTGAATGTTCACAAACAACCGCCATTGCTCCTACACATATAAATCCTAATGGTTCTAATGTATCTTTGAGTTCTATGAATGTATCATCATAATGTCTATTCCCATAAGTCACAACAAGAATAACAGGTGTCTGATTGGCTTTAAATTGTTTTAAACGCTCAATTGCTATAGTTGGAACTCGCCCACCATAAGAGGGTACACCTACAATACATAAATCTTGATGAGAAAAAACATGTCCTGCAAGATGAGGCTTTGATAAATCATATTCATACACTTTTTCCTGCCATTGTTTTCCTATAAAACGAACAACCTTCTGCGTACTTCCTGTTCCACTGAAATAGATTAATTGAATAGCCATGACACATCCCCCCATACATATGACTATTTTATCATATTTTTTAAGACTTTCCATTAACAAATCCCTAATATTCAAAAAATCATTATTTAACATCAAATATATGCTTTTAGCAATCTTTATGTTATAATATGTCTGGATGATGAAAATATTTTAAAAATTTCTCTGAAAAAAAAGAAAAATCCATTTTTTCTGTATA
>CALVFK010000085.1 GCA_944326805.1 uncultured Massilimicrobiota sp.
CCTTTCCTACGACATATTGAGGAGATGGTGTAAGAAACAACAAAAAAACTACGAAATAGCTTCCGTAGTTTCTAAAAAAACATATCATATTAAGTTAAAAATCACTTTAAAAGTGCCACCAGTTTGCCACCAGCTTACATTTTAACTTTAAAATTCCCTGATTATATGGGCTTTTTTTCTTTCTATTCACCTACGTATGGTAATAAAGCCATTTGTCTAGCTCTTTTGATTGCTACTGCTAATTGTCTTTGGTATTTAGCACTTGTCCCAGTTACACGTCTAGGAATGATTTTTCCATTAGCAGATACAAATCTTTTTAATAATTCAACATCTTTGTAATCAATGTAATCAATCTTGTTTTTTGTAAAATAGCAAACTTTTTTTCTAGGTCTTTGTCTTTTGAATGCCATAAACCATTTCCTCCTTAAAATTGAATATCATCTTCCATGATATCAAATGAATCAAAAGAATTATCAAAATCCTTTTCTAATTCTACTGTCTTCATATCATAGAAGTTATCTTGTGATACTTGTGGTTGTTGCTGTTGTGCTCTTTCTCTGGCAGCTCTTGTTTCCAGGAACTGTACACTATCACAAACAACTTCAACAACATATACTTTTTGACCTTGAGCATTATCATAGCTACGTGAACGAAGTCTTCCTTCAACACCTACTAATGATCCTTTAGAACAATATTTTGCTACATTTTCAGCAACTTTATTCCAGACAACACAGTTAATATAATCTGCTTGTTGTCCATCTGCTGAATTATAGTTACGATTAAGTGCTAATGTGAAACTTGTTACAGAAGCACCAGTATTTGTTGTTCTTAGCTCAGGATCTCTTGTCATTCTTCCAACTAATACAACACGATTAATCATCAGAACTCACCTCTTATTTAGATTTTCTAAGAGTCATATGACGGATAACGTTTGCGTTGATACGTGAAATACGTTCAAATTCAGAAATGTTTGCAGGAGTTGTTGTTGTATCAATAACAACATAGTATCCTTTTTTGTAATCCTGAATTTCATAAGCAAAATCACGTAATCCCCATTCGTTGACATTATCTACAGTTCCTTCACCATTTGTTAAAATGTTTTTGAAGTTTTCGATTAATGCATTTCTTGTTTCTTCTTCAACGTCAGGTTTTACAATAAACATGATTTCGTATTTATTCATCTTTTTACCTCCTCCTATGGTCTAATGGTCTATATTCTTCATATAGACAGGCAGTAAATATATTACATGCAAAAAAGTTTATACCATAAATCCACCTTTTTGTCAATAAGTAACGCTATAATCAAAATAATTTAATCACTTCATTTTTCCATCAGCTCTTATATGCAATATCATTTTGAGATCTTCATAGACTTGATTTTTATCCTCTAAATCAATCATTAACCATTTTTGATGATTCCCTTCCTTTGTATGCATATAAATGTCTTGAATACGCTCATCCATTGTTGGTAACAATTCTTCAAACATTTCTTTTTCTTTTGGTCCAATCACAACCATGACAGTCCCGTCTTTAGAGACTATCACTAGATTTTTTAGACTAAATTTAAAATCAAAATTTTAAGTAGCTAATAAACGTCGATTTTATCGATGTTTTTTTATGTTAAATTCTTTTATTTTTTTATAGTTTATGTTATAATAATGGTGATAGTGGTGATAGATTATTGGAGGTGCTTTATGGCTTATTTTCTTAAACAATCTCATTTAAAAGGACGCACTTATTTATCAATCGTTGAGAGTTTTTATTCCCCTGAAAAGCATGGGTCTGCTCATCGTACATACAAGTCCCTTGCCTCTGTTGAAACCTGGAAGAAAAAAGGCATTGATGATCCTGTTGCTCATTTTCAAAAAGAAGTTGATGAATTAAATGCCGCTCATAAAATTAAAAAAGAACTTCAAATATCTGATGAGTCTCCTGAAGTTTATCTTGGTTACTTCCCTTATGCCTCTCTTTTAAAATGTATGGACATAAAGAAGTATGTCGATTATTTAAATAATTCTAATAGCTTTACTTTTGATCTTTATGAACTTCTTTCTACACTTATCTTCGCTCGCTTAGTAAATCCTTGCAGTAAACGCAAGACTTTTCACGAAGTTCTTCCTAAACTTCATCAATCAGTTCATTATTCCTATGACCAACTTTTAAGCGGTTTAGGATATATCGGTAATGATTATGGAAAATTTATTGAAATATTTAATGAACAGTTAGATATGGTCTATAAAAAAGAAACTGATAAAACTTATTTTGATTGTACAAACTTCTATTTTGAAATTGATAAACAAGATGATTTCAGAAGAAAAGGACCATCTAAAGAAAGCCGTAAAGATCCAATAGTCGGTATGGGACTTCTACTTGATGCCAACCAGATTCCTATAGGCATGAAAATGTTTCCTGGGAATCAAAGTGAGAAACCCATTATGAGAGATGTTGTAAATGATTTAAGAAATACATATCAAATAAATGGCAGAACAATACATGTAGCTGATAAAGGTCTTAATTGTGCTGATAATATCGCTTTCGCCAAAGAAAATGGTGATGGTTATCTCTTTTCTAAATCCGTAAAGATGCTTCCTGAAACCGAACAAACTTGGGTAACCATGGATAGTGATGATTGGGAAGAAGTGAGAGATAAGGAGGGACATCTCGTTTACAAATACAAATCATGTATTGATCAATTTCCTTACAATATCACCATTGATGAAAACACAGGAAAAAAGAAAATTTTGATGTTTAAAGAAAAAAGAGTACTTACTTATAACCCTAAGCTTGCCGCAAAGAAAAAGTATGAAATAGAAAAACAAGCTGAGAAAGCAAGAGAACTCTGTTATAGCCAAGCAAAACGTTCTGAATTTGGAGATCTAGGAAAATATGTTGATTTTATCAATGAAAAAGGAGGAAAAGCTAAAGCCAAAATAAATCAAGAAGCCATTGACAAAGAAAGAAAACTTGCAGGTTATAATCTTCTAGTGACTTCTGAAACAAAAATGAGTGAACGCGAAATATATGAGACCTATCATAATTTATGGAGAATAGAAGAATCATTTAAGATCATGAAAAGCGATCTCGATGCAAGACCTGTATTTCTCCAAAAAGAAAGTACTATAAAAGGACATTTCTTAATCTGTTATTTATCAGTTCTTCTAGAAAGATTACTACAATTCAAAGTATTCAATAAAGAGTTTAGTACATATGAAATCATGAAGTTCACACGTGAATTTAGACTAGTAAAAGGTGAAAGTAAATACATTAATATAACAACAAGTAGCAGATTTATAAAAGAATTTGCGAAGCTGTCTAAACTTCCATTAACTAACTACTACCTAACAGAGAGACAAATTAAACAAATATTAAATTATAAAATATAGAATTAAAAACAGGTCCCTATTTTTAGGGACCTTTTATAAAACTATCACTAGATTTTAATACCGGATACTAAAGTCAGGTACCATAAATCCACCTTTTTGTCAATAAGTAACGCTATAATCAAAATAATTTAATCACTTCATTTTTCCATCAGCTCTTATATGCAATATCATTTTGAGATCTTCATAGACTTGATTTTTATCCTCTAAATCAATCATTAACCATTTTTGATGATTCCCTTCCTTTGTATGCATATAAATGTCTTGAATACGCTCATCCATTGTTGGTAACAATTCTTCAAACATTTCTTTTTCTTTTGGTCCAATCACAACCATGACAGTCAAAAACCCCTGTCGTGGATAAACTGTACATATCGAACGACTTCCTTTTTTAAATTTCACATTCCAGCCATGTTCCCAGCTACAACGACTGAACTCATACTGTGGCTTTGTTTGAAATTCATTTTCCATATATAAATATAATTCATCCCACAATGTATTATGGATATATTGACTTATCAGAGATAAAGTTGGTATACATTCCTGTGAATCTCTATCAAACATACGCCCTCACCCCTACACAATCAACAAATAAATAACTGCTGCAATCACTAATACAATTAAGTCAATGATATTATATTTTGTAAAAGATATAAAATAACGTTTTTTATATTGTGGATAAATACGTGCTATATACTTATAAGATATAAGTGAAGCCATGGAAGCAATGAGTGTTCCTAAACCTCCAATATTAACACCTATCAATAAATCATAAACATTCTTTGTAAATCCAGATAATAATATTGCTGTGGGGACATTAGAAAATACTTGTGAACAAATCACACTGATCATCATTTCATAACCATTGACAACCTGATTTAAAAATTGTGCAATTATATCGATATTCTTTAAATTTCCTATAAAAATAAAGAAACCAACAAATGTCAACAATAATAAATAATCTACTTTTACGATGGTTTTATGGTCCATAAAACCACATACAATCATTATAACAGGTAATAAATAAAAAATACTTAAAAGATGCAAAACACTTAAAATACATAATACAAATAAAATCATATAAATCCATAGATAAGTGATATTGGTATCTTCTTTTTGATAAATCTTTGGTGTTTCAATTGTTTGATTTCTATGCATAAATATGTGTATTAATAAAAGTATCAAAGATAATATGACAAATGGTAAAATCGTTATCATAAAATGACTCAAGGACATATCAAAATAAGTATACAAGAAAAGATTTTGTGGATTTCCTATTGGTGTACACATACTCCCTAAATTAGCAGCTAAAGTTTGTAAAACAACGATATGAACGACTCTTTCTTCCATCCTTAATATTTTTAAAACAACAATTGTTAGAGGAACAAAAGTAATTAATGCAACATCATTTGTTATTAACATACTCAATAAAAAACATAATCCTACAAGCAATAAGTCTAATTGTCTGGTTGTTTTGATTTTCTTCATAAAAAAGATAGCAATCTGTTGAAATAATTGGATATTTTGTAAACCATTTACAATAACCATTAAACAAAATAATAAAGCTAAAGTTGTATAATCAATATATCCTAAATACTCAAAAGAAGGTTTCACAAAAAAGCAAGATAAGATAGCTAAAATCCAAGCTATCATTAAAACCGTATCTTTCTTTATGATTCCCCATATTCTCCTCATTTCTTTCACCTCACGAAATCCTATTTTAGCATAAATAACCTAACTATCAATTTCTTTTCATGCAAAAAGTGCCACTTCACAATGGCACTATCTATTTCTAGAAACAAGATACTTCTTCATTTCTTTTAAAAGCGTTCTTGCTCCTTGTTGACAATCATAATTTGTTAAAATATCTTTCATCATACAATCTGTTAAAGGAACAGGTGTTTGATTTAATAGAATTTGTTGAAGATGTTGTTTTTGTAATGGTTGATATTCAATAATTTCATCTATACGATTTAAAAATTCTTTAGAAAAATAAGATTCTAAATACTGATGTGATTGAGCTTTCTTTTTAAAACCTACCACAGGTTGATTTTGTCTTGTAATATTAGATGTCATCATAATAATAGTATCTTTAAAAGAAAGAATATGATGTTGATGATCTTTTAAAATACCTTCATCAAAGACTTGTAAAAATAAATGCATAACTTGTGGATGGGCTTTTTCAATCTCATCTAATAAAACGATACTATCAGGGTATAAAATCATATCATGAAATAAAGAAGATTGCTGATCAAAACCAATATAACCTGGAGAAGACCCAATAAGTTTGTTGACACTCGTTGCGTCACTATATTCTGACATATCTAATTTGATAAAGTGTTTATGCAAAGTTTTCGCCAAAATCTTTGCTGTTTCGGTTTTTCCAACACCACTGCTTCCTGTTAATAAATAAACACCTTTAGGACGATGTGAATGAGGATATTGAGCAAGTGATTCTAAAGATTCTACCAATTGATGAATTGCTTCCTGTTGTCCAATAATATGTTGATGAAGTGTCTGTTCAATATCAAGATAAGAACTTTCTTGTAAACAACTTCCTGAAATTTCTTCTATCACTTTTTCAATATGACATGTCTGTAAAACCTGTTCGTTTTGAAATATAGCTTTGACACAAGATAAATCCAAAACATCTAAGGCTTTATCTGGAAAAACACGTGAAAGTAAATATTGATCGCAAAGGTCTATAATTTCATCAAGTCGTTCATTGGGGATATGAATATGATGATAATTTTCATATTGCTTTTTAAGTCCTAAAAGAATATCTTTGGTTTCTTCTTTTGTATTTTCATTGATTTTCAATATTGAAAAACGTCTGTTCATCGCTTGATCTTTTTCAAAGTATTTGTAATATTCTTCAATGGTTGTCGCCCCAATCAAAGTTAAATCCTTTCTTGCTAAAAAAGGTTTTAAAATATTGGAAGCATCAATAGCTCCTTCAGCTCCTCCAGCCCCTATTAAATTATGAATCTCATCAATAAATAAAATCGCATCTTTGGCTTGAATGACCTTATCAATTATTTTTTTAAACTTTTCTTCAAATTCACCACGATACTTTGTTCCAGCAACAATACTTGATAAACTTAATTCATAAATCACTTTGTTTTGTAATAAGGCAGGAACTTCTTTTTGATTAATCTTATATGCTAGTTTTTCTACTAATGCAGTCTTTCCTACACCTGCTTTACCTATCAATAAAACATTATTTTTTTCTTTCTTACAAAGTGTTAAAAAAAGTTGCTCTAACTCCTGTTCCCTTCCAATCATCAAACGATTTTCGTTTTTTACACGTTCATTAAAATTAATTAATTCATGTATTTTATCTAATTCACAAAGAAGTGATTGTTTTTCACTTAATTTTTCTTTTAACTGATTAAATGAAACATGATATTTGTTTAATAATTCAACAGCAACACTTTCTCTTTGCAGTAGTAAAGCCAAACATAAAGTATTGATTGTCACTTTACTTTCTTTTCTTTCATGTGTGAGACGAATAGCTTCTTCTAATATCTTTTTTACAACTTCACTATATTCCATATAAAAAGGTTGAATATCTTTTTTGCCAAACAACCTGACTATATCTTTATAAATGACATCATCATCAACATGATAGGTTTTTAACATTTTTGTTAAAGGGATTTCTTTCATTTTTAATACTGATAATAAAAGATGCTCACTTCCTACATGACTATGCCCCAAATCAAACGCTATACTTTCAGCAATAACAATGGCTTTTTGTGCCTGTTCATGAAATTGTGTAAGCATATGACACCTCTTTTCCTTTCTATCATATGAACTCTATTTGAAATTATTAACGTTTTCTTTATATTTAATCATTTTATTATTTTGCATTATTTACCAAAAAAAAGAGATAATGCTTTAACATTACCTCTTATAGTTTTCTTTTAACTGTCCATAAACAACATATCTATTTTCAGTTCCAGTAT
>CALVFK010000086.1 GCA_944326805.1 uncultured Massilimicrobiota sp.
CGAAGATAGTGGGCAACTGCGACAATAGCACGCTGCCAGTTCACATGACGGACCAGTCTTCTTCTGGTTCGTTTTTTTGTTTATTATTATAACTAAAAAATCTCACTCATAAATGTAGAGTGAGATTTTTATGTTTTGTTATTTTTTTAAAAGCTTTGCAGCAGCTTCATCTATAATTAATATACAGTCTGGATGATCTTGCAATGCACTTGCAGGTACTTCTGTTGTTTTTGGACCTTCTACAGTAGCTTGGATTGCTTTTGCTTTTCCTTCACCAGAAGCAATGAGTAATACTTTTTTTGCTTTCATGATATTTGCGATTCCCATACTTACTGCTTGTGTAGGTACATCTTCAATTTTACCATTAAAGAATAATCTTGCGTTATCTTCAATTGTAGATTGTTTTAAATCAACTTTATGAGTTACTGAATCAAATGGTGTACCAGGTTCATTAAAACCAATATGTCCATTAGAACCAATACCTAATAATTGAATATCGATAGGATTTTCTTCTAATAATTGGTTATAAGCTTTACATTCTTCATCAATATCACCGTTACCTTTTGGAACATGAACATTATTCATGTCAATGTCTAATTCATTAAATAAGTTATGACACATAAAATAATGATAACTTTGAGGATGAGATTGATCTAATCCAAAATATTCATCTAGATTGAATGATTTGATTGTTTTATAAGAAGTACCATTTTTTTTATGATCTTCTCTCATCAATTCATAGAGTCTAATAGGTGTAGATCCCGTAGCTAAACCTAAATTGGCTGTTGGATTATTTTTAACAACATCCAGCATAATTTCGCAAGCTTTTTGACTTGCTTCTTCATAATCTTTTACAATAATGACTTTCATCTTTGTCCCTCCTATAATATACCTTTATTATATAACAAGCCCTATAAAATGAAAAGGTAAATTTTCGAAATATGAAAATTTAAAATTTATGAAATAAAGAAAGTTTAATCTTTATTTTATATAGAAAATAAGGTAAAATATGTTTATATGGAGGTAGGTCAAAATGACAATGATTAAAGGAATTGCGGCATCTAATGGTATTGCAATTGCGAAAGCATACAAATTAGTTATGCCTGATTTAACAGTAACAAAAGAAACTGTTGAAGATGTTGAAAAAGAAATTAAAGCTTATGAAGATGCAATGGATTGTACAAGTAAGCAACTTGAAGCAATCAAAGAAGCTGCTTCAAAGAATTTATCTGCTGAAGAAGCTGCTGTTTTTGATGCTCATGCATTGGTTTTATCTGATCCTGAATTAAAAACTCAAGTAGAAGATAAGATTAAAAATGAAAAATGTAACGCTGCTGCAGCTTTAGAAGAAGTGGCTAATACTTTTGTCGCTATGTTTGAATCTATGGGAGACGAATATTTTAGAGAAAGAGCTGCTGATATTAAAGATGTTTCTCGTCGTCTTTTAGCAAATCTTTTAGGTAAATCTTTACCTAATCCTGCTTTAATTGATGAAGAAGTTGTAATTATTGCTGATGATTTAACACCTTCTGACACAGCTCAATTAAATAAAAATCTTGTAAGAGGATTTGCGACAAACATTGGTGGAAGAACTTCTCATTCAGCAATTATGGCTAGAAGTTTAGAAATCCCTGCTGTTGTTGCTTGTAAAACAATCACTGATGAAGTCAAAGATGGTGATATGATTGCTCTTGATGGTATTGAAGGAGTTGTCATGATTAATCCTGATGAAGATACTATTAAAGAGTATACTCAAAAACGAGATGATTATATTGCATATAGAGAAGAATTGAAACAATTGGTTAATGAAAAAACTGTTTCAACTGATGGACATCAAGTTGAATTGGTTGCAAATATTGGTTCACCAAAAGATCTTGAAGGTGTTAAAGAAAATGGTGGCGAAGGTGTAGGATTATTTAGAACAGAATTCTTATATATGGAATCTGCTGAATTGCCAAGCGAAGAAAAACAATTTGAAGTTTATAAAGAAATCTTAGAAGGAATGGCTGGTAAACCTGTTGTTGTTAGAACACTTGATATTGGTGGAGATAAAGAAATCGAAGCTATTGATTTACCAAAAGAAATGAATCCATTCTTAGGTGTTCGTGCAATTCGTTTATGTTTCCAAAGAGAAGATATCTTTAGAACACAATTAAGAGCATTATTAAGAGCATCAGTTTATGGAGATTTAAGAATTATGTTCCCAATGATTGCAACATTAGGAGAATTTAGAAAAGCTAAAGGAATCTTAATGGAAGAAAAAGAAAAATTGCTAGCAGAAGGTGTTAAAGTATCTGATACATTACAGGTAGGTATTATGATTGAAATTCCTGCTGCTGCTGTGTTAGCAGATCAGTTTGCTAAAGAAGTCGATTTCTTCTCAATTGGAACAAATGACTTAATTCAATATACATTTGCTGCAGATAGAATGTCTTCAGGAGTATCTTATTTATATCAACCATTTAACCCATCTATTTTACGTTTGGTTAAACACGTTATTGAATCAGCGCATAAAGAAGGAAAATGGGCTGGTATGTGTGGTGAAATGGCAGGAGAACCAATGGCTGCTCCATTATTATTAGGTTTAGGATTGGATGAATTCTCTATGTCAGCAACTTCTATTTTAGCTCAAAGAAAATTAATTAGAGAATTATCTCAAAAAGAAATGGCTGACTTAGCTAACAAAGCTATTAACTGTACAACAATGGAAGAAGTTGTTGCATTAGTTGAAAAAGTTGTAAAAAAATAATTGAAAAAAGACAATGCTTAGTTTCATGATAAAGGCATTGTCTTTTTTATATTCTATGGATTTCTTTTTTAGGCATAGTTTTTTCGAAAATTTCTTTAGCAATAATATTGGCTATCTGTTCAAGAAATTCCTGATCGTTCTTTGTAAATCTATTAAAATAAGGAGAATCAATGTCTAAGACTCCTATGAGCGTATAACGGACTATAATAGGAATAACAATTTCACTTTTACTACGATCATCACAGGCAATATGTCCACTAAATTGATGGACATCAGCAACACGTATCGTTTCTTGTAGTAAAGCAGCTTTTCCACATACACCTTGTCCAACCGGTATTCTTAAACAGGCAACTCTTCCTTGAAATGGACCTAAAACAAGTTCTTTATCTTCTAATAAATAAAATCCTACCCAATTAATATCTGGAAGAATTTCATTTAAAAATGCAGAAATATTTGCCATATTAGCAACAACATTTTCTTCATCTTTTACTAATTCATAAGCTTGTTGCAAAAATAATTGTGTATCCATTGCTTTCACTCCTTTTTTATTATAACATGAGTATAACATAGATGAGAGGTAACAGAAATGGAAAAAAAGAAATTTGAAGGATATGGAATGTTTGAACAGCATCCGGATTATCAAAAAGCAATCCAGCGATGTGCAGATATATATCAAAGAAGATATGATTTAAGAAGTGAATTTGCTAGAGACTATACAAGAATTATTTTCTCGCAGGCCTATCGTCGACTAAAACATAAAACACAAGTGTTTTTTGCAGTTGAAGATGATCATGTCTGTACACGTAGTGAACATGTCAATCTCGTAGAATCTATATCTTATACTATAGCGCATCAATTAGGTTTAAATACGGAATTAACAAAAGCTATTGCCGTAGGTCATGATTTAGGTCATGCACCTTTTGGGCATGGAGGAGAAACCATTTTAACACAAATTGCACAGGCACATCAGTTAGATAGATTCTGGCATGAAAAAAACAGTTTACATTTTGTTGATCATATTGAACTTTTGGAAGATAATCAGCATAATCAATATAATTTAAATTTGACTTATGCTGTTAGGGATGGAATTATTTCACATTGTGGTGAAATGAATCAGAAATATATTCAAAAAAGAAATGACTATATTGATTTAAGTGATTATCAGTATGCCGGAGAATATAATCCTTATACTTATGAAGGTTGTGTTGTGAAAATGGCAGATAAAATTGCTTATCTGGCAAGAGATATCGAGGATGCCTTAAGACTTCATGTTTTAAAGCAATCGCAAATTGATGAATTAAGAGATCAATTAAATCAGATGGGAACTTATCAGTTTTATGCGATTAATAATGGGTCTGTTGTTAATTATTTTATTCATGATGTCGTTGAAAATTCATCGGTTGAAAAAGGAATCGGTTTGTCTCAGGAAGCATTTGATAAGATGAAAGTTATTATGAAGTTTAATTATCAAAACATTTATTTAATCAAAAGAGTTCAGATTCATGAAAAATATGTATCTTTAATACTTCATTCTCTTTTTGAGTTTTTATATGATTACAAAAAATATAGTGATTTTATACAAGAATTAAAACAAGATCTCAGCCAATATCCAAAGTTAATCGGTCATTACTTAGCTTGGTTAGAAAAATATGCAAATATGAAACAATATCCAAGAAAAGAAAAATACAAAAATCAAGTTGTTTATGATTTTGAGAATGATTTTCAAGCATTTGAAAAAAGTATTATAGATTATTTGGCAGGAATGAGTGATGCATTTATTATTCAAGTCTTTAATGAATTGATTTCTTTTTAAAAGAATGTTCAAGTCTTTTATAAAATATGATACAATACTCATTGAAATGAGGGATAATCGTGCCAATTAAAATACCAGATAATTTACCAGCAGCTAAAATATTGAAAGATGAAAATATTTTTATAATGGATGAAACACGTGCAACTACACAAAGAATTCGTCCTTTAAAATTATTGATTCTAAATATTATGCCAACTAAAATTGTGACTGAAACACAATTATTAAGACTTTTATCAAATACACCATTACAGATAGAAGTTGATTGGATTCATATGGCTAGTCATGATTCTAAGAATGTTTCTAAAGAGCATCTTTTAGCTTTTTATAAAACATTTGATGATATTAAAGAGAATAAGTATGATGGTTTAATTATTACAGGTGCCCCTGTAGAAAAATTAGACTTTCATGATGTTGACTATTGGGATGAGTTTACAACATTATTAGAGTGGTCAAAGACGCATGTTTTCAGTTCTTTCTTTATTTGTTGGGCTGCACAGGCTGCATTACATTACTTTTATGGTGTTTCTAAATATTTATTACCACATAAGTTAACAGGTGTTTATTTACATCATACAAATGTTGAAAAAATGCAAAGAAAAATATTAAGAGGTTTTGATTATCAGTTTTATGCTCCACACTCTCGTTATACAAGTGTTTCCAAGGAAGATATTGAAAGGATTGATGATTTAGATATTTTGGCTCAATCAAAAGAAGCAGGGGTTTACATTGTTGCTTCTAAAGACGGTTCACGCTTCTTTGTGACTGGACACCCTGAATATGATCCAGATACTTTAGATAAAGAGTATAAAAGAGATTTAGCAAATCCGGATATTATCAGTGAAATGCCTAAAAATTATTATTTGAATGATGATATTGATAATGAAATTCAAGTGAAATGGCGTTCACATGCTTACTTAATATTTGCAAACTGGTTAAATTATTATGTTTATCAGCAAACACCATATAACTTAGATGAATTAAAGGAAAGATGATATTTTATAACATATATTGGGAATTTTGTTATAAAATTCGTCTTTTTGTTTGAAAATGTTTGTAAATGAATTGAATTTTGTGTGACCTTATAATATAATTTGAGTTGGTATATAGTGAAAGAAGGGGTGTTTTAATGAAGAAAAAAATATTTCAACTGAGTGTACTTTTTACCTCTATGACTTTAGTTATGGGGTTGTTTATAAATGTGACAAATCAAAATCAAGTAGAAGCAAAATATGGATCTCAAAGTGGTCCAGAAATCACTGATTATTTTACGGTTATCAATGAAGATGGAAGTGTGTCTATTGTTGATTTTGATGACATCGAAAATGATGATTCAAAAATCATAGAAGAAACGAAAGAATATGATCTGGTTGCTAAAACAGGTGATGAAAAAGAAGTTATCGCAACTTATGAAAGTGAAGAAGAGGCTCAAGAAGCTTTAGATAATAAGGTGAGTGCAAAATCTAAATTACGTGCTAGATCTCTTTCTGTTACAACATATACAGTAGAGGAAAAAACAAAAGATGTTGAATATGGTGTGGTTTATTTGAATTCAACAGCTTATGATGGTAAAAGTTATTTAACTTATGATAATGTTTTGACTGGTTATGATGGTTATACGACAGGAAGTTATGCTAAAGATGCTGCTTATATTGGAACAGTTAATGGTAAAATTCGTGCAAAACAAGCTGGGACAATTATGGATTTTAATAAAAATGATGTAACTATCGTTGATTATAAAGATGCTAATATTTCATATTACTATGTAGAAAATGGCTATGTATATCATAGATATTATTATGGTTCAAATGGTAAGTATAGTTCTCAAAGAGTTGGAAAGAAACCAAGCTATTTAAATACGAATACAAAATATTATAGTTATGATGGTCATTATTTTTATACAAGTTATCCAACAATGATTAAAGATTATCAAAATAGCAATACATCTTATCCTCATGCTGTTAATAAATCAAACCCATTTTATAATTATTATCAATTTCTTTCACATCGTTCTATGACAACTTTAACAGCAGCAAATTTTGATGCTATTACAAATGATAAAGTTGGTTCAAGTTCTTCCAAAATGAAAAATTTGGGACAATATTATATTGAAAATCAAGATACATATGGTACAAATGCATTATTGATGTTTGGGGTTTCTGGAAATGAAAGTGCTTGGGGAACAAGTTCAATTGCGAAAGATAAAAACAACTTGTTTGGACATGGTGCTGTTGATAGTAACCCATATTATGGGGCAAATGGATATGCTAATCCACAGACAAGTATAAAATATCATGCTGAAAAATTTATTTCTAATGGCTACTTGGATAACGAAGATTGGCGTTATAATGGTGGACACTTAGGGGATAAATTATCTGGTATCAATGTGCGTTATGCATCTGACCCATATTGGGGAGAAAAAGCTGCGAGTGTGAATTATTATTATAACTATGGAAGTGATTATAATAAATACACAATTGGTATTATTAATGGACAGCAAAAAGGTTATAAACTTTATAAAGAACCTAATTCAACTGTAACACATACTTTAGGAAAAGGTAATAGTCCACGTACTTATAATTTACCAGTGATTATTTTAGATACAGTGACAGTTTCTGGTGAAAAATGGTATAAGATTCAAAGTGACACAGCATTGAACAGTTCTCGTACTGATACTGATTGGGATAATCAATATAGTTTTTCAAGAGATTATTTATATATTCCTGCATCAGATGTAACAGTTGTTACTAAC
>CALVFK010000087.1 GCA_944326805.1 uncultured Massilimicrobiota sp.
CGCCATTTTTACTAATGTTATCATATTCTCCAACTAAAGCTAATGCAGGAGCACCCGTTGGACATAAAATACGCACTGCTTCTTCTTTTTGACAACCTATGAGAAGACCAATCATCAAACAACATAGACCTATTTGTATAAACTTCTTCATAAAAACCTCCCAAATTACTTAAACTTTGCTTTTTGACTATAATGTGTATGCAATAATTGATGCGCTTTTTCGCTATTAGGATGATCTAAATAATGACGATAAAGCTCTTGTATTTGAGAGTTTTTATGAGATTTTCTTACAGGTAAAGACACATCCTCGTCATACAAAGCTTTAGCTCTGGCAGCTTTAAAATTAAATCCACTATTTCTTACAGTTGCACTGACATATGGCTGACCTCCACCATTAATACATCCACCCGGACATCCCATGATTTCAATAAAATGATAAGGCGAAATTCCTTGACGAATATCATCTAACAGTGGTTTAGCTAGTGACATACTTTGAGCAACCGCTACCTTTAATGTCTGGTCACCAATTTTAATGGTTGATTCTTTAACTCCTTCAACACCTCTAATCGCATGATAATCAATCATCGTCAAGTCTTCATGAGCCAAAACATCAGCGACAGTTCTTAATGCAGCTTCCATCACGCCACCACTGGCACCAAAAATAACACCTGCTCCACTATATTCACCAAATAAATCCTGGTCAAAATTATCATCTTTTAAATCTCTAAAATTAATTCCAAACATCTTAATCAGTTTGGCTAATTCTCGTGTTGTTAAAACAGCATCAACATCCTGATAATGCGTTGTTTTATTTTCAGGACGTATTTTTTCACCCTTTTTAGCGACACAAGGCATAATCGAAACAACATAAATATCTTTTGGATCAATCCCTTTAGATTGTGCATAGACAGATTTCACCATCGCCCCTAACATCATATGAGGGGATTTACAAGTAGACAAATGATCTAATAAATCAGGATATTCATGTTCAATATAATTCACCCAGCCCGGACTACATGATGTAATCATTGGCAAAGTCCCCTGATTTTTCAAACGTCCTAAAAACTCATAACCTTCTTCCATAATTGTTAAATCAGCACCAAAATTGGTATCATAAACCTTATCAAAACCAACCAGTTTTAAAGCATGAACCATCTTTCCTGTGACTCTTGTCCCAATAGGCATACCAAATTCTTCACCTAAAGCCCCACGAACAGCTGGTGCTGTTTGCACAACAACATGCTTCGTTGGATCATTTAAAGCCTCAATCACATAATGTATTTCTTCTTTTTCATGTAAAGCACCAACTGGACAAACATTAATACATTGACCACATTGCATACAATTGACATCATCAAAGCTTTTATCATAAATTGGTCCAACCTTCGTTTTATAGCCACGATTCATATAACCTAAGATTCCTAATCCTTGAACCTTTTGACATGTTTCCACACAGCGTCCACATAAAACACATTTTGATGTATTACGCACAATACCTGGTGAAACTGTATCAAATGTTGGTTCACTCTTTTCACCAGCAAAAGCATCTTCACGAACACCTAATTCCTGACATAGACGCTGTAATTCACAATTCGTATTACGAATACAAGATAGACAATCTTTAGAATGATTGGAAACAATCAATTCCACCACTCGACGTCTGGCATCCAATGCTCTTTGTGAATTGGTCTTAATAACCATTCCCTCTCTTACTGGATAAACACACGCTGCACATAAAGTCTTAGCACCTTCGACTTCGACTTGGCAGACACGACAGGCACCCGTTCCTGTTACATCTTTAAGATAACATAAAGTAGGAATATGAATGCCATTATTCTTGGCAGCTTCTAGAACAGTCTGTCCTTCATAGGCTTCCACTTCTCGATTATTAATGGTCATTTTTATTTTTGACATCTTCCACACCTACTTTCTTTCTATCACTTTAAAGTGACATGCTTTCATACATAAACCACAGCGAATACATTTCTCAGGATCAATTTCAAAAGCTTCTTTACCAATCTTACCACTAATAGCTCCCACAGGACACTGTCTTGCACAAAGTCCACATTTACGACATTCATCTTTATTAATTTCATAACGTAATAATTTTTTACAAACTCCCGCTGGACATCTTTTATCAATGATATGTGCCAGATATTCATCTCTAAATTGATGAATTGTTGAAAGAACAGGATTTGGTGCAGATTGACCCAATCCACACAAAGCAGTATCTTGAATCGTCTTAGCCAAAGTTTCCAGTTCATCCAATGTTTCCATTGTTCCCTGTCCATCACAAATCTGTTCCAACAATTCCAGCATACGCTTTGTCCCAACACGACATGGAGTACATTTTCCACATGATTCATCGACAATAAAATCCATATAGAATCTAGCCACATCAACCATACAGTTATCTTCATCCAAAACAATCATACCACCAGATCCCATCATTGAACCTAATTTCACCAGTTCATCAAAACCAATAGGTGTATCTAATTGTTCCTCTGTTAAACATCCTCCTGATGGTCCTCCTGTCTGAACGGCTTTGAATTGTTTATGATTTGGACAACCACCACCAATTTCATAAATGACTTCACGTAGTGTTGTTCCCATCGGCACTTCAACAAGACCAGTATTGGTAATTTTACCACCCAAAGCAAAAACTTTTGTTCCTGGCGATGACTCTGTTCCAATAGATCTAAACCAGTCTGCGCCATTTAAAATAATTTGAGCAATATTAGCATAGGTTTCAACATTATTAATAATCGTTGGTTTCCCCCATACTCCTTTATGAGCTGGAAATGGTGGTTTTGAAACAGGCATTCCACGTTCACCTTCAATAGATTGAATCAACGCTGTTTCCTCTCCACAGACAAAAGCACCAGCACCTAAACGAATTTCCAAATCAAAATCAAAACCAGAATCAAAAATATTTGTTCCTAATAATCCCAATTCTTTTGCTTGAGCAATCGCTGTTTTTAAACGTTCCACCGCAATAGGATATTCAGCACGAATATAAATATATCCATAATGAGCCCCAATCGCATAACCAGCAATGACCATAGCTTCAATAACACTATGAGGATTTCCTTCAAGAATAGAACGGTCCATAAAAGCACCTGGATCTCCTTCATCAGCATTACAAATCACATATTTTTCATCACCCGGTTCATTATAGGCAAACTGCCATTTCATTCCAGTTGGGAAGCCACCTCCACCTCGACCTCTTAAACCACTTTCTTTAATAATATCAATAACGTCTTGAGGCGTCATCTGTGATAGCACCTTACCTAAGGCAAAGTACCCATCCTGTCCAATATATTCCTCGATATTTTCAGGATCAATGATTCCACAGTTATGCAAAGCAACACGCTGTTGCTTTTGATAAAAACGGGTATGGCTAATATCATGAATCTCATTTGTTTCTTGATCAGATTCATTCAACATCAAACGTTCAACAGGACGTCCTTTATAAAGATGTTCCTGTACAATTTCTTTCACGTCTTCCTTTTTAACACCTTTGTAAATAATATTATCAGGATAAATAGAAATATTAGGACCAGCTCCACACAACCCTAAACATCCTGTTCTTAAAACCTCAATTTCTTTATCAAGCCCCATCGACTTGATTTCTTTTTCAAATTCTTCTATTAATGCGCCAGAATTTCCAATTGTACATCCTGTTCCAGCACAAACTAAGACTTGTGTTCTTTTATATGGCATCTTCACACCTCCTATTTTGAATAATGTCCTACAGTATATTCATCAATCACTTCACCATGCATTAAATGACGCAAAACAATATCTTTGGCCTTTTTTTCATCAATCAATACATAGGTCGTTTTTTGGTTATCTTTATCAAAAACTTCTACAATAGGTTCTAAAGCACACATCCCTATACACCCTGTCTGCATGACTGTTACAGGTAAATGCTCTTTCGCTACTTCTTGTACAAATGTATTTAAAACAGGTCGAGCACCAGCTGCAATACCACAAGTTGCCATTCCTACCACAACACGATATTCCTGTCCTTCTTGACCACGCACAGCCATTCTTTCTTTGGCCTGTTCTCTAATTTTTTTTAATTCATCCAATGACTTCATTGATGCATACCCTCCTTTATATAATCTTTTAACCATAGTATGATTTCTGGCTGATTGATTGGCACATCATCCAAAAGAGCTTTTACATCTTCTGTATTCATATCAAATGCCCAATCATCATTTTGATAATGAAAACAATAATTCACTTTTGCATCAAATTGAATACAAGTGATCATTGTATCAACCAAATTCCCCATTGGTGGTGTATCAATATGATTTTTTACATATTCACCTATGATTTTTGTTCCTTTTTGTAAACGAGAATCTATTTGAAAAGAACCACCCGTTGCTTCCACACTTTCCTTAAATAAAGGAATGCCTAAACCAATAGAACGTGTGGTACGTGTTGTAAAAAAGGGATTCGTGACTTGTTGTAAAGTTTCTAAACTCATGCCACAACCATTATCACATATTTCAATATGAATCATATTATCCTTTATACTATCTTTAATCCATAATTGGATTTGCATAGCTTGAGCTCTTAAAGAATTTTGGATGATATCCAAAATAGTCATCGCAATTTCCTGCATTGTCTTTTTCTCCATAACTTTTCTAACTGTTGAAAATCGATCTGATAAAGTGGTTCTTGAATATCCTCTAACTGATGAGCATCACTATTCACCAAAACAAGGTCATCCCTGCAATGAGGACAAAGTTTCTTTAAATCAGCTAACTGTTTTAAACTATTCACTTCAATACCATCATAATCCAGATATGCTGGTATATCCTGATAAAACTCATAAACACCATATTTCTTTTGGAAAACATGAGCTAAAACAGCTATTCCATGAAACTGATGAATCTTTGTGATGATTTGATTTAATGTTAAATCTAATGAATTTAAGAGAAGATAAACTTCTTCATCCACAATATGATCATATTCATCAAATATATATTGATTTCCATAATAATCTTTTTGATTCATTGTTTTGATAAGATGCTGATCTATCCATTGTTGAATAGGCTGTAAAGGTGTTCCTCTTTGAAAATAAGCCAAAACATGAATATTTTCACAACTTTGTAACTCTACTCCATATATAAAATCAATCTTTCCTTTTAAAATAGGGCTTTGAATAACTTTTTCTAAGTGATGTTGTTGTTTTAAAGAATTATGATCTGTAATAGCAATCAAATCCAAACCTTTGATATAAGACATATGAAAGATATTATAGATGGTCATGGTATCATCACTGCAAGGTGATAAAGCAGAATGAATGTGTAAATCATAATACATATTATAAACCTAACATTATCAAATCTTTGGCAAGTGCAAAAGCATCTTTTGAACTGACCAGCAAAGGTATTTGTAACTCTGTTGCCTTTTGAATCGTTTCCTCATCTGGATACGACCCCTGTACAAAGACAATCCCTGCAAAATCAAGCAACTCTGCAACTGCCACCACATTTAAATGTTTTTGGACTGTCAACCATAACGCTCCTTCTTTTCCATGTGCCATCACAACACTTAACAAGTCACCTATATAAACATCCCTAATTTCCTCTTCACAATTTACATCATTGATAAGTTCTAAAGGTAACTGTAATATTTGATTGACCTTCATATTCTCACCTTCTCTTGATTCGACATAACGAATCATCTACTTCTCCACTTGCTATTTTCATTGCCAGACCACGACAATTCGCAAAACCACAGCTTCCACAATCATATTGAGGCAAGGTTTCCAAAATTGCATTGACTTTTTGAAACCATTTCATACGTTCTTGAATGGATTGTTTTTGAACATTGATCTGACGTTTTTTAAAATATTCATCTTCACTTAATATCAGATGATTTTCTAAACAATCATTCAACATACCTTCAATATGAAAACGTCCTTCAAAGGGATTATTCCATAAATAATAACCACCAATACACCCTTGATAACAATGATACAAGGCAATCAGACGAATATCCTTTAAACGATCAAATTCAATCAAATCTAAAACCATACGAATTTGTGGTAAACCTTCCACACTCATCACTTGTAAATGATCTTTACCAAATAAATCACTGACATTACTGATGACTCCATCACGATAAATATCAATATCATCTTTATGTTGACTTTTTCGTTTATTAAAATGCGGAAACATACGTGAAATACTTAAAGCATAATCAATCTGTGAATTGTCTTTACCTAAAGGTTCTTTCGCTAGAGTTAATTTTCCTACACATTCACAGAGTGAAAAAATACCAATATCTTTGCCTTGATATTTCTTTCTTAAACGTCTCGCAGCAATCTCTACAGGATAATCATATGGTAACAAATGATCCATCAATGTAGGATATTCCTGTTTAATCAAACGATTAATACTTGGACAAAAAGATGTCAACATTACACGATCTGATTGAAAACTCGTTTCAATAGCCTGTTGGTAAAGATAGCCTTCAATATCACTATATTGTACAACTTCATCAAAATGAAAAGCTTTAATAGCGTGAACAAAAGCTTTCAATTCATCAAAACTTTCAAAATCAGATAATAAAGATGTTGGAATCAAAGCAATATTATATTCATGTTTTTCAAAAGCTTCTTGAAGATTGACTTCTCTGATTTTTAATTGTTTATAATCACAGGATTGCACACAAACATGGCAATTGATACAGCTTGAATCATCAATCACCACTTGACCATGCATAATAGAAATCGCTTCTGTTGGACAAGATTTAACACATTTAATACAATTTTTGCAGTGGTCCCCTAAAAAATGAATAACTGGTTTCATTGAAATGTCATTTGAATATGTGTGCCCTCTGGCGAAGATGTGATTTCAAATGAAGAAGCGACACTTTTCATATTTGATAATCCCATTCCTGCCCCAAAACCTAAAGAACGTGCTTTTGTAGAAGCTGTCGAATAACCCGGTGTTTGTGCTAATTCTAAATCTTCAATACCTGGTCCAACATCATCAAAAGATAATGTAATAACACCATCATCATCCATTTCAAAAGTTACTGTTCCACCGTTGGAATGAATCACAATATTTATTTCCGCTTCATAACACGCTATCGCTACAGCCTTAAGCACACGACGATCAATACCAATTGTTTTTAAAGTTCTTTTAATATCTGTAGAGGCTTTCCCTGCATCCTCGTAATTTTCTTTTTCTACTTGATAAACATATTTCATTATCTCATTCCTTTTCCATATAAA
>CALVFK010000088.1 GCA_944326805.1 uncultured Massilimicrobiota sp.
TTCATATCCATTTGTTTTTCAATGATTTGTGATTCCATCTGTTGAATTTGATCTTCTTGAGGAGCATGGTCACTGGCAATGACGCTCACTGTAGATATTGTTGCTTGAGGAAATTGTTCTTGGAGATGACGAATCATTTCATTGATTTGATTTTGAATTGTACTTTTAACATCATTGAGTAAATTATCAATAATCAGTAAAATCATATGTATAAAAGGATAATCCTTATCCACCACAACATAAGCACCTAATGCTTGTTGGTGATTCATAGAATTTAATGGGAATTGTTGTGTCATGTCCATTTTTTCAACAAAGTATAATGGGCTATAAAAAACGTGGTCTTCTTTTCGTGTTAAAAATGGTTGATCTTGATCTGGCTGAAGAAATAACATGTCTTTATATAATGAAAAAATAACATTATCATTATTGATAGGTGTTAATTGCTTAAAATCCTCTATTCCTTTGGATAGAGTTGTATACATATCATTGCTGTATTTCATTTTTTCAACATAATCATGTATATCTTCTTGAGAAATCATATCAAGATATTCATAAAGTCTTTTCATAACCTCACCTCAATCATGGAGTATAGCATAAATATATCATATAGAAAAGAAAAAAGTCTTATGGAAATTGAAAAAAGGGTTGACTTTAAACCTTACTTTAGCGTTATGATATAGTACGAGGAGGTTTTACAATGAAAACAAAAAAATTAACATTTGGAGCTATGTGTTTAGCTATATCTTTATTATTACCACAAGTCTTTCATATTATTGGTATGCAACAGGCTGGTTCTGTTTTTCTTCCAATGCATTTACCTGTTTTTATTGGTGGAATGTTACTTGGACCTATCTATGGCCTATTTTTAGGGATCTTTGCCCCTTTGACAAGTTTTGTTGTGACAGGGATGCCTTCTGCTGATCGTGTTTTATTTATGATGAGTGAACTGGCAACTTATGGAACAGTCAGTGGTCTATTGTTTCATCAGTTCCATTTCTCTAAACAGAAATTTGGTTCTTTGTCAGCCCTGGTTATTTCCATGATTGCAGGAAGGGTTATCTATGGTATTGTGATTTCTATCGCAACATATCTGTTTGGCATTCCTTTGGGAGGTATTCCAGCAGTGATTGCAGCTACAACAACAGGGCTTCCGGGAATCATTATTCAGTTAATCTTTGTACCAACAATCGTAATGGCAATTGTCAAGGGAGGCTATTTTGATGAAGTTGCAACAGCTACAAAAAAAGCTTGATGAAGAAGGGTTATCTCTTATAGCCAATCGACAAGGAGAAATCTATACATCGAAGTTGCATGGAATTGGACCCATTATCAATCCCATGAAAGAACATCTTCATTATTTTGAAGAAGCAATAGTTGTGGATAAGGTGATAGGAAAAGCGACAGCGATGCTGTTGATTTTATCAAAGGTTAAATATATTTATGCATATGTATTAAGTGAAAAGGCAAAAGAAATCCTTGATCAATATCAGGTAGATTATGATTATGAAAAACTTGTTCCCTATATCATCAATAGAACACATGATGGAATGTGTCCTATGGAACAGACAGTCTATAATTTAACAGATTTAAATGAAGCCTATGAAGCTTTAATACAAAAACAAAAAGAATTAATGAAACAATAAAAGCATCCCTAGGGATGTTTTTATTAGAACTCTTTTTTCATATAAATCCTATCTATAAATCATATGAGTATATCAAAATTGTACTACAAAAATGTTTCTATCAACAATGAACTATTATATAATGAAAATAAGGAGTTGTGCCATATGGAAAAGAAATATCATTACCCTCGCCCACAATTATATAGAGAGAGTTTTCAATCATTAGATGGAACATGGATTTTAAATCAAAAACCTATTCAAGTTCCTTATCCACCTCAAGCGACATTATCTTATTATGATGATGATATTAAAGATTTCCTGCATTATCAAAAAAGCTTTGTTTTAGAACCTCAAATGTTGGGGAAGAATAAGAGTATTCATTTACATTTTGGTGCAGTTGATCAAAAAGCGAAAGTTTATATGAATCATCAATGCATAGGAGAACATCAAGGAGGTTATTTACCATTCTGGTTTGATATTACAACTTTTTTAAAAGAAGGAGAAAATCTTTTAGAAGTTGAAGTTGTAGATCAATTATCTTATCTTTATCCTTATGGCAAACAAAGTAAAAAACATAAAGGAATGTGGTATACACCAGTATCAGGAATATGGCAAAGTGTCTGGCTGGAATCTGTACATCCTCATTACATTCAAGATTTAAAAATAACACCGACATTAGAATCTGTTCAATTACATGTTGAAACTTTGGCAGATACTTATCAGGTTAGTGTCATAGGTGAAACATTGTTTTTTCAGGAAACATTTTCACAAAAAGACATAGAAATTGAAATCCCTTTGGCATATCGCCATCTATGGGAAGTAGATGATCCTTATTTATATCAATTGATTATAGATACGGATGATGATCATGTGGAAAGCTATTTTGCTTTAAGAACTGTTGATATTCAAGGGCAACATATTTTATTAAATCATAAGCCTATATTTATACATGGTGTTTTAGATCAAGGTTATTTTCATGATGGTCTTTTCTTGCCGGCCAATATGGATGAATATGAAAAAGATATTTTAAGAATGAAAGCATTAGGGATGAATTGTTTAAGAAAGCATATGAAAATAGAACCAGAAGCTTTTTATTATGCTTGTGATTGTTTAGGAATGCTAGTTATTCAAGATCATGTAAATAATGGAAAATATCGTTATATGAGAGATACTGTTTTACCTAATATAGGTTTGAAATTTCATTTTGATTATCCAAAAGGGAAACAACTTCAAAAATATATATTTCAAAAACATATGTTAGAAACATTAAAACATTTATATAATCATCCATGTATTATAGGATATACAATTTTCAATGAAGGATGGGGACAAATGTATGCCGATGAAATGTATCAAAAATGTAAGCAATATGATGCTACACGTTTTTATGATGCAACATCAGGCTGGTTTCATCAAAAATTAAGTGATGTTCAAAGTGAACATATTTATTTTAAAAATAAAGTCATTAAAAAGACAAGTGATAGACCTATTTTATTAAGTGAGTGTGGTGGCTATAAGCGACTAATTGAAACTCATACATATGCTCAAAAACACTATGGTTATGGCTCAACACATAGTGAAAAGGAATTGACGGATAAAATCATAAATATGTATGAAGAAATGATTTTACCTTCTATTGAATATGGTTTATGTGGTTATATTTATACTCAGTTATCAGATATAGAAGAGGAAATCAATGGATTTTATACTTATGATCGACAAATCTGTAAAGTAGATACGAAACGTTTATTAGAATCTCAAAAAAAGATTAATGAAAAAGCCAAAGAATTTTATTCATTCTAAGGCTTTATATTTTTTGTTCCATCATAATTTTTAATGGTGTCATTCCACAACTTTCATAAAATTTCATGGCAGATTCATTTAAACACCAGACATTTAATGTGACATGATAGAAATCATGCTTTTTTGCATAAGTGATAACATATTCATAAAGCTGTTTACCAATATGGTGACCACGACAGTTTTCATCAACACATAAATCATCAATATAGAGTGTCTTTTTATTTTCATAAAGATGTTGAACAATACAAAAAACATATCCTAAGATATGATGATTATCATCTTCGAATACAAAAATAGGTCTAGAAGAATCATTTATAATCTTCAATAATTCTTCATCATTATATTTTTTACTCCCATGCTGAAATAAATCAGGTCTACCATCAGCATGAACATTATTCACTTGATATAATAAATGATTTATTCCCTCTAAATCATTTGGTTTTGCTTCTCTAATCATTCTTAATTCCTCCTTTTATACATTATAGCGAAAAAGCTATTTTTTTGATAGTGAAATAATGATACAATATACAAAATTTAAACGGAGGACAAATATGAAACATATAGGAACACAAAATATTGAAACATCACGTTTATTATTAAGACAATTTAAAATCGATGATGTTGATGATATGTTGAAAAATTGGGTACAGGATGAAGAAGTGACACGTTTTCTTACATGGCAACCTCATGAAAATAAAGCCACAACAATCAATATTCTTAATGAATGGATTCATCAATATGCAAAGTTAGATTACTATAATTGGGCTATTGTATTGAAGGATTGTCAAGAAGTCATAGGAAATATTGCGGTTGTGTCACACAATGAAAAAGCAAAGTTAGCTCACATTGGTTATTGTTTGTCAAGAAAGTATTGGCATCAAGGAATCATGACAGAAGCATTAAATACAGTTATAGACTTTTTATTTGATCAGGTTCAATATGAATGTATACAGTCTTGTCATAATATTCAAAATCCACATTCAGGTGCTGTCATGAAAAAATGTGGAATGAAATATGAAGGAACTTTAAGACATTCAGGTTGGGACAATCAAGGTGTTTATGACGCCTGTTATTATTCTATTTTGAAAAGTGATAAATAGAATCATGATATTCTAATTGAATATGTGCCTGTAACGAATGATTGAGAACTCTTTTCACATTGACCCCATCAGAATTTTGATAGAATTGTTTTGCTTGATGATAGGGAATACCACCTAACATCTTTCTTTGAATTAAACGTTTTTCAAGTTCAGATCTTTGAGCTTTGATAAAAATGGTATCATCAAATAAGAAATGAATATCTTTCCATAAAGGCTCATTCAATAAAAGATAATTACCTTCAATCAAGACAATATCATGATCGACAAAAACTTTATTTTCTTCTGGATTATGTAAAACACGATTATATAAAGGAAAATATGTATCTTGTGATTGAACCTCTTTGATTTTTTCAATGAGTTTTTCAACATCAAACGTTTCTGGACAACCTTTCACATCTTTCATACATATTCTTTTTTCATCTCTTACAATATAGTGTGTATCTAAATAATCTTGATAACGATGAAATCCATCCATGCCTATAGCTTGTATAGGTGTTAATGCTTTGTCTTGATTTGAAAGATATTCTAAAAATAAAGAAAGTGTTGTTTTACCAGCCCCAGGTGGTGCAGCTAGTAAGACAAGTAAACGTTTTTGCTTTTCTTTTTGTAAATGTGTCCATCTTTGTAAAAGAGGAATAAATATTTCTTGAATATTATGTTCATCATACTGGGCATGAATGATATGCCCATTAACTAATAGTTGATATGTTTTCATATAGACTCCTTAAGGTATAATGATTTTTCTTCTTTTTTTGGAACATGTTTTTTCATAGATTAAAGCTTCTAAATTCATTTTAATGAGATCTTGACGGTGAAATGAAAAAGGAATGATCTGGTTTGATAGAATATCAAAACAATAGATTTTGGTTACAGAATTAATAAAAATATATTGATAAAAATCATGAGGAATTTGTTTTTGAGATAGAAAATGTTGTAAAGATTCTTGTAATAAATTATGACAATGGGAGAAAATATAAAGTCCATTATATAAATAGTGTTCATAATTTTTGGCTTTTTTTAACTTTCTATTAATAGCGTCATCTATTTTTTCATAAACAAAGGCTAAATCTTGATGATTATGATCAAAAGGTGTCAAATCTAAAGACATATAGAGTGGTTTTTTCATGTCTTCAACAGCTTCTTGAGGTGTTAATGCCTGTGTAACTTCAATACCAAATTGAATAGAAGGAATACGTAAATCAGGACGATCTGATTGTATAATAGCTTCTTTATCAATATCAAAGAACAGAGTTAAAGTTAAAGCTGCATATTTTTCAAAATAATTTTTACTATAGGTTTCTCTCATAAGACACGCTCACTTTCATGATTTTCTATATTTATTATCTCATAATCAATAAAAGAAGAAAATAAGAAAAAAGATATGTTATAATGAATAACAACAGGAGGAAAACATTCATGTGTGGAAGATATTATATCATGAAACAGATTTATCAAGTATTAAAAGATATGGGAGTGGATGTTCAATGGAATCAAATTCTTTTAGGAGATTGTTTCCCAAAACAAAAGATTCCAGTGATTATTGAAAATCATGGAAAACTTGAAATCAAAAAGATGCAGTGGGGTTATAGTATCCCTTATACTTCACAACTTATTATTAATGCAAGATGTGAAACATTATTGGAAAAGAAGTTATTTCAAAAAGATGTGAAAGAAAGACGTTGTCTCATCTTTGCGAAAGGATTTTATGAGTGGGATGGACATAAATATCAAGTGTCTTTTGAAAGTGTTTATGACCCGATTCTCTTGATGGCAGGTATATATAATGATAAAGAAGAAGTCGTGATTATCACTAAAAATGCTAATGATGTCATGAAGCCTGTGCATTCACGTATGCCATTAATCATTGATCAACATGATATAATGCAATGGTTTGATACAGCTATCTCTCCTTATCACTTTTATGATAATGATTATCCTATTCAAATAGTATCTGGAGCTTATCAGCCATCATTATTTTAGGAAAAGCATATTGATATGAAAAGAAGAGTAGATTTGTTATAATGGAAAAAAGGAGTGAGGACAAATGTTAGAAACAGGGATCAAGGCACCAGATTTTACATTGTTGAATCAAGATGGGGAATCAGTGACTTTAAGTCAATATTTAGGGAAGAAAGTGATTTTATATTTTTATCCTAAAGATAACACACCGGGATGTACAAAACAGGCTTGTGGATTTGCTCAATTATATCCTGATTTTAATGAAAGAGGAGCTGTCATTTTAGGAGTCAGTAAAGATAGTGTGAAATCTCATAAAAAATTCCAAGAAAAGTATCAATTACCTTTTACCTTATTGTCTGATCCAGAATTACAAGTTATACAGGCTTATGATGTATGGAAAGAAAAAAATATGTATGGTAAAAAAGTCATGGGAGTTGTCAGAACAACATACTTGATTAATGAAGAAGGGATTATTGAAAAAGCATATACAAAAGTGAAAGCTGCTCAAAATCCAGAAGATATGCTGGAAGTTTTAAACGCATCTCAATAGATGTGTTTTTCGTTTTAAATAAAAACATATGGGGAGGAAGGAACATGATTCGATTAATTGCGACGGATATGGATGGAACCTTTTTAGATTCAAATAAGAAGTTTGATAAGTCTTTTATTGAACTCTTTTATAAAATGCAAGAAAAAAAGATAAAATTTGTTATTGCAAGTGGTAATCAATATTATCG
>CALVFK010000089.1 GCA_944326805.1 uncultured Massilimicrobiota sp.
GGCTTGGATGATATGCTTGAACAGATGCATCAAGTTCGTAAATTAGGACCTTTATCAGGTATTTTAAAGATGATTCCGGGAATGCCTAAAATGCCACAGATCAATGATGAAGATACTGATAAAAAGTTAAAAATGACAGAATCTATCATTTATTCGATGACGTTAGAAGAAAGACGTGATCCTTCTATTTTAAATGCCAAACGTAAAGAAAGAATTGCGAAAGGATGCGGAAGAAGCGTTGCAGATATCAATCGTCTTTTAAAGCAGTTTGAAGCTTCTAAACAGATGATGAAACAGATGGGTAATTTAGATCCAACAACAGGGTTACCTACGCAAAAGCCACAAAAACGTGCTCCTATCAATCCTAATCGTAAAAAAGAAAGACATAAGAAGAAAAAGAAAAGATAGTCAAAAAGACTTATTGATGTTATAATCAATAAGTCTTTTATATAAATATGAATTTTGGAAATGGAGAATGTTTATCATGGAACAAAAGCGAGAATATGGTTTAACCCAGCAGGAGGTTTTCGAACGTCAGCAAGCGGGTGCTGTTAATCAGCAACAAAAAACGATCAGTAAGAGTTATGCACAGATTTTTCGTGAAAATATATGTACATTATTTAATTTATTAAATGTTTTGATTGCGATTGCTTTAGCTCTTGTTGGAGCATGGTCAAATTTGGTTTTTATTGTTATTATTATTACGAATGTCTGTATTGGTATTATTCAGGAAATTCATGCTAAAAAACTGGTTGATGAATTATCATTATTAATGATTCCTCATGTCAAAGTCTTAAGAGATCAAAAACAACAAACTATTGATGTCAATGAAATTGTTATGGATGATGTGATGGTTTTAGAGGCAGGAGATCAGATTTGTTGTGACAGTGTTGTGATTGATGGTGAGATTGAAGCCAATGAGTCTTTATTGACAGGAGAATCTGATGCTATTCATAAAACAATAGAAAGCAGTCTGCTTTCAGGAAGTAGTGTTATTAGTGGAAAATGCTATGCTCAAGTCGTTCATGTTGGGGATGATAATTATACATCACGTCTAACGAATGAAGTCAAAAAAGCCAAAGAATTACAATCAGAGTTATTGAACTCAATGCGAAAAGTCACAAAAGTGACAAGCTTTATGATTGTCCCTTTAGGTATTATCTTGTTTTTAGAAGCTTATTTTTTAAGAAATGATCTTTTATCAGAAGCGGTTATTAGTTCTTCGGCAGGATTATTAGGAATGCTGCCTAAAGGTCTTGTTTTATTAATGAGTGTTAGTTTAGCAGCTGGTGTTACGAAACTGGCAAAACAAAAAATATTGATTCAAGATATTTATTCTTTAGAAACATTGGCTCATGTCGATACTTTATGTCTGGATAAGACAGGAACAATTACTAATGGAAAAATGAAAGTTGAAAAAGTAGAAAATCTATCGACTCAACCTTCTCAACCATTTTTAGATTATTTTGGTTCTTATTTGCATTATAGTGATGATAATAATGCAACATACCAGGCAATATGTGAACATTTCACATTAAATGATCATCATCTTCCAAGCCAGAAAGTTGCCTTTTCTTCACAGAGAAAATGGAGTGCTATGACTTTTGAAGGGTTTGGAAGCATTGTCATGGGTGCACCAGAACGTTTGATGAAAGAATTACCTGCTTCTTTAATGCAGCAAATTGAATCAGGAAAACGTGTTATTATTATTGCTTATACTCAAAATATTGTTGATGCTAAAAAAACATTACCAGAAGTGACACCCATATTGGCAATTATTTTAACGGATATGATTCGTAAAGATGTAGAAAAAACATTAGCGTACTTTGATAGTCAGGGGGTTGATGTCAAAATCATTTCAGGAGATCATGTTTTGGCCGTTTCTAAGATTGCTCAAATGGCTGGATTAAAAAATTATGATCGTTATATTGATATGAGTGAATATCAAAATGGACAAAGTCATATGGACGAATTGGTCAACCAATATTCTGTCTTTGGACGTGTGACACCTCAACAAAAGAAATGGCTGGTAGAAGCTTTAAAAAGACAGGGACATACTGTCGCAATGACAGGTGATGGTGTCAATGATATGCTGGCTTTAAAAGAAGCTGATTGTAGTATTGCGATTGCTGAAGGAAGTGAAGCAGTCAAACAGTTGTCACAGATTGTTTTATTGAATTCGGAATTCTCATGTTTACCTCATGTTGTTTTAGAAGGTCGTCGTGTTGTCAATAACTTAACAAGAGTTGCAAGTGTTTTCTTTATTAAAACGATATATTCTATTATTTTAACAATTGCCTGTGCCATCTGTAATATTCCATTTCCGTTTATTCCTATTCAGATTACTTTGATTGACTTTGCTATTGAAGCTTATCCATCATTTTTAACATTATTAGAGCCTCAAACACACAAAATCAAAGGAAAATTTTTACCAACAGTTTTTAAAAATACAATTCCTCATGCTTCAGGTGTTTTATTGTGTTTCCTATTAATTTATACAGGACGTCCACTTTTCCATATTCCAATGGAACAAAGTGTAACAATGATGTATCTGGCACTGGCATGTATAAGTATGCAGGCAGTCATTGTCAGCAGTTTTCCAATGAATAAATTACGTCTGTTTGTCTGTGTGACAATGGTTTTAGGATTTATCTTGGCAATTATCTTGTTCCATCAGTTATTACATTTAACAATGTTGACATATGCTCAAATGATTTTAACAATCATCATTACATGCATTGGTCTATTATTTAAAGAAGTTGTAAGATATATCATTTCGCTAAAAACAAAAGATGTTAAGTAAAAATACTTGACAGATGATTTATATGTGTTATACTAGGAAAGCAAAATCAATAAATGGAGGAAAATTTAATGGCAGTAAAAATTAGATTAAAAAGAATGGGTGCGAAAAAATCACCATTTTATAGAATTGTAGCAGCTGATTCAAGAATGCCTAGAGATGGACGTTTCTTAGAACAATTAGGAACTTATGATCCTAGACAAAATCCAGCAGTTGTCACAATTAAAGAAGAAGAAACTTTAGCTTGGTTAAGCAAAGGTGCTCAACCATCTGATACTGTAAGAAACTTATTAAGCCAAAAAGGTATTATGAAAAAATTTGCTGATTCAAAAGCAAAAAAATAAGCTGGTGATAAAAAGTGGATTACGTCAAAACTTTACAGGATCTTGCAAGAGAACTTGTTGTTGAAAAAGATAAATTGGAAGTCAGACAAATGCCTTCATTAGATGAAGATACAATTGTATTATATGTCTATGCTTCAAAGAGTGATATTGCAAGACTTATTGGTAGAAAAGGTATGATGGCTAATTCTATACGTCAATTTATGTCAGTAAGTGGACGCTTAAATCATCAAAAATTAGACATCAAATTTGAATCTTATGGAGAATAGATGTGGTTGGCACATCTATTTTTTATATCAGGGAGGCTCATTATGGATCAAGTAATTGTGGGTAAAATTGTGAATACACATGGTATTAAAGGAGAATTAAAAGTAAAATCTTCAACAGATTTTGTGGCTGAAAGATTTGCGAGAGGAGCTCAGCTTTTTATTGAGTATCAAGGACAAAAGATGGAAATGACTGTGGCTTCATATCGTATTCATAAAGGACATATTCTTGTGACTTTTGAAGGTTATCGTGATATTAATCTGGTTGAAAAGTATAAAGGATGTTTACTTTATGCGATGAAGGATGAAAGTCTGTTGGATGAAAATGAATATTATATTAGTGATATTATTGGATGTGAAGTTTATAATGATGGAAAATATATTGGGAAAGTTCAAGATGTTCAATTATATGATCATCATGATATATTAGTTGTACAAGGTCAACAAAAAATCATGATTCCTTATGTGGATGCCTTTATAACAAATGAAGATATTGAACATCAACGTATTGATGTTCATCTGATTGAGGGTTTCTATGATGAAGATTGATATTCTTTCATTGTTCCCAGAGATGTTTGATGGCTTTTTAAAGACTTCTATTATCAAACGTGCTATTGATTCACAGGTTGTGGATGTTCATATTCATAATTTTCGTGAATTTGCTGATAATAAACATAAAAAAGTAGATGATTATCCTTATGGTGGAGGACAGGGGATGGTTTTGATGTGTCAGCCTATTATTGACTGTTTAAAGACATTGACAACACCTGACAGTCTTGTGATTTTAATGTCACCACAAGGCCAGACTCTTCATCAGCAGTTAAGTTATCAGTTGTCTTTAGAAAAACATTTGATTTTTATTTGTGGCCATTATGAAGGTTTTGATGAACGTATTCGTGATTATGTAGATATGGAGTTGTCGATTGGTGATTATGTCTTGACAGGTGGAGAACTCGCGAGTATGGTATGCTGTGATGCGATTATTCGTTTATTAGACGGGGCTATCCGTGAAGCTTCACACGAAGATGATTCATTTAGTCAAGGGTTATTAGAGTATCCTCAATATACCCGTCCCTATGAATATGATGGTAATTGTGTTCCAGATGTTTTGATGAGTGGTCATCATGAAAAGATTCGTCAATGGCGTTTAGAACAGTCCTTAAGAAAAACTTATCTCAAACGTCCTGATTTATTAAAAAATAGAGTGTTGAGTGATGAAGAATTGAAAATATTAGAGAAAATCACAAAAAAAGATTGATTTTCATGATAAAAAATGATAATATCTTTAAGTCTTTGGACGCAGAAGCTCCGCTGGTTACATAACGTATGAACTTCGTAGATAAATATTGTGAAGGAGGAAGTCATATCATGAATATGCAATTAGTACAAGAAATTACAAAAAAACAATTAAGAAATGACATTCCAGATTTTAAACCTGGAGATACTTTAAAAGTTTATGTTAAAATTCAAGAAGGTGATAAAACACGTACTCAGTTATTTGAAGGTGTTTGTATCGCTAGAAAAGGTGGAGGAATTTCTGAAACTTTTACAGTTAGAAAAATTTCTTACCAAGTTGGTGTAGAAAGAGTTTTCCCACTTCATTCACCAATTATTGATAGAATTGAAGTTGCTAAAATTGGTAAAGTACGTAGAGCTAAATTACATTATTTACGTGGATTATCTGGAAAAGCTGCAAGAATTAAAGAAATTCGTAAATAGGAAGTATGGGATTTTCCCATACTTTTTTTCTAGCCTTTTTGATTATTTAAAGTTATAATAAAAAGTGTTTGAATATGATACAAGGAGCGATAAGTGTGAATAAAAAGAAAATATATATTTCTCTTATTGAAATGATTGTTGTGATAGCACTGACAATTGGTATTTTTAAGTTTGTCGTTATTCCTGTGAGAATAGAAGGTGTTTCAATGGAGAATACTCTCCATGATCACAGTATTGCTATGATTAATGCAACAGGTATTCAGGAAGATAATATTCAACGTTTTGATATCGTTGTTTTAAATAGTCAACAGTTGAATGAAAAAATCATTAAAAGAGTGATTGGTTTACCTAATGAAACAGTGAAGTTTATGAATGATGAATTGTATATTAATGGAAATCATATTGAACAAGATTTTTTAGATGATGATTTTGTTGAAAAAGCAAAAATGACTTATAATGTTGATCAATTTACTGATGATTTTGAAGTGACTTTAGCAGATGGTGAATATTTTGTAATGGGTGATAATCGTTTGCGTTCAACAGATTCAAGAGAATTAGGACCTTTTCGATTGGATGATATTGTGGGTATGAAAGGGTTAGTGATTTATCCTTTTTCTGATATTCAGTGGATTGATTAAGGAGGTGTTGTTATGGCAAATGAAAATACAAAAATGAATATTCATTGGTTTCCGGGTCATATGGCAAAAGCCAGAAGGGAAATCAGTGAAAAAATCAAAGTTGTTGATATTGTGATTGAACTGGTAGATGCACGTGCTCCGTATTCTTCTAAAAATCCTATGATTCATGAGATTATCAAAAATAAGCCTCGTTTTATCATTTTAACAAAAAAAGATATGGCTGATGATCAATATACCAAACAATGGGTACAATATTATGAACAATGTGGTTATCAGGCGATGAGTGTGAACTTGAAAAATTTTAATGAATATCAAAAAATCATTGAAAAATGTCGTTATGTATTAAAGGATAAAATGGAAAAAGAAAAAGCCAGAGGTTTAAAACCACGTGCTATGAGAGCAATGGTGTTAGGAATACCTAATGTAGGTAAATCTACTTTTATTAATAGACTGGCTAATCGAAAGGCAACAGTCACGGGAAATAAACCGGGCGTGACAAAAGCACAACAAATCATTAGAGTTGCGAAAGATTTTGAATTGTTTGATACACCGGGTGTCTTGTGGCCTAAATTAGATGATGCACATGTTGCACAAAACATAGCTTTACTTGGTTCAATTAAACAAAGTATCTTACCTTTAGATGATTTATTTATTGCGGCCATGCGTTATTTATCTTTGCATTATCCTCAATTATTAAAAGACCGATATCAATTGGAGATTGATTTAGATAATGAAAACTGGATTATCGATACATTTGATCATATCGCCAAAGTAAGAAAAATAAAACCTTTAAAAGGTGAAACGGATTATGATCGTGTTATGGAAGTTTTCTTTAGTGAAATTAATGATGGTAGCATTGGAAAAATCACTTGGGAGGATCCATCATGTGTGAACGTTTAAAATTTGAACAACAGGCTTATGATTTAGGAAAGAAATATATTGTAGGGCTGGATGAAGCAGGACGTGGACCCATGGCAGGACCTTTAGTTGTAGGAGCAGTCATTTTCCCTCAAGGATATTATAATGATAAAATTAATGATTCTAAAAAACTTTCTGAAAAAAAGCGTGAAGAACTCTATCAGATTATTATTCAAGAAGCATTGGCCTATCAGATTGAAATTATTGATGTTGCAGATGTAGATCGCCTTAATGTTTATCAAGCCAGTAAAAAAGGGATGATTGATGCGATTGATCATCTTTCTATTCGACCAGATTATGCTTTGACAGATGCTATGCCACTAGGTGATGTGATTGAACATCAGGCGATTGTCAAAGGGGATGCCAAGTCTTTAAGTATTGGTGCTGCCAGTATTTTAGCAAAAGTGACACGTGACCATATCATGAATGATTATGCCAAGATTTATCCCGAATATGGTTTTGAAAAACATAAAGGCTATCCAACAAAACAACATAAAGAATCTTTAAAAACATACGGAGTGACTCC
>CALVFK010000090.1 GCA_944326805.1 uncultured Massilimicrobiota sp.
GCTGGTTCAATACCATCTAATTTAAATAAACCTAATTGTTTATTATCTTTAGCCATTGATCTTTCACCTTGTAATACGTTGATATCAACTGCAGGTTGATTATCAGCAGCAGTAGAGAAGATTTGTGATTTTGTTGTTGGAATTGTTGTATTTCTTTCGATTAATACAGTCATAACTCCACCCATTGTTTCAATACCTAATGATAATGGTGTAACGTCTAACAATAAGATATCTTTAACATCACCAGCAATAACTCCACCTTGAATAGCAGCACCCATAGATACAACTTCATCAGGGTTTACTGATTTATTAGGTTCTTTTCCAAGTAATCTCTTTACTGATTCCTGTACAGCAATAATACGAGTAGAACCACCAACTAATAAAACTTGATCAATATCATTTGGTGACATACCTGCATCACTCAATGCCTGTCTTACAGGACCTTCTGTACGCATAACCAAATCATGTGTTAATTCATCAAATTTAGCTCTTGTTAATGTTAATTCAAGATGTAATGGACCAGCTGGACCAGCAGAAATAAATGGTAATGAGATTTGAGTCTGCATCATACCAGATACATCTTTTTTGGCTTTTTCTGCAGCTTCTTTAACACGTTGCATAGCCATTTTATCAGCACTTAAGTCAACACCTTGTTCTTTCTTAAATTCATCAACAACCCAGTTCATAATAGCTTGGTCAAAGTCATCTCCACCTAAATGGTTATCTCCAGCAGTTGCTAAAACTTCAAACATACCATCTGCCAAATCAAGGATAGAAACGTCAAATGTTCCTCCACCTAAGTCATATACTAATACTTTTTGTTCTTTATCTAATTTATCAACACCAAATGCTAAAGCTGCAGCAGTTGGTTCATTAATAATACGTTCTACTTCTAAACCAGCAATTTTTCCTGCATCTTTTGTTGCTTGACGTTGTGCATCATTGAAATATGCTGGAACTGTGATAACAGCACGATTAACTGGTTCACCTAAATAAGCTTCAGCAGTTGCTTTTAAGTTTTGTAAAATCATAGCTGAAATTTCTTGAGGTGTATAGTCTTTTCCATTGACATGTTCTTTATAACTTGTACCCATATGTCTTTTAATTGACATAACAGTTTCTTTGTTCGTTACAGCTTGACGTTTTGCAGCTTCACCAACAATGATTTCTCCATTTTTAAAGGCAACAACAGATGGAGTTGTTCTTGAACCTTCTGGATTTGCAATAACTTTTGCTTCTCCATTTTCCATCACACTGACACAAGAATTTGTTGTTCCTAAATCAATACCAATAATTTTATTACCCATAACGATCATCCTCCTATTTTTTATTCATTGACTTTAACTAAAGATGCACGAATAACGCGATCTTTCAATTTGTAACCTTTTTGAAGCTCCTCAACAACAATATTATGACCATATTGATCATCCTGTGTTGTCATCACTGCCTGATGTAGATTAGGGTCAAATTCTTTTCCCTGAGCTTCAATCACTTCTACACCATTTTTCTTTAAAATAGCCATCAATTGATCAAAAATCATTTGATAACCTTTTAAAAACGTCTGAACTTCTTCACTAGGATTTTGAACATTTAAAGAACGCTCAAAATTATCAACAACCGGAAGCAATTCTTCAATAAATGACTGCATCATAAATTTTAAAGAATTTTGATGTTCCTTTTCCAAACGTCTTTTCAAGTTTTCCATATCCGCAAAAACTTTATAATAATCCGTTTTCCAAGTATTTACTTCTTCTTCCAGCTTTTTCATCTGTTTTTCTAAGCTTTCTTCTTTTTGTTCTTCCTTTTCTTGAGTTTCCTCTACAACATCCTGTTCTTCTTTAACTTCTTCTTGTGTAGTTTCCTTTTCTTTTGCCATTATTTCACCTCTATTCATCATCTTCTTGATCACTTAGAACTTCTTCCAAGCTCTTTGAAATATACTCAACTAAAGAAACGACTTTCTCATAAGGCATACGTGTAGGCCCAATGACTGATATCGATCCTTTAGACTCATTCCCTGTTTTAAATGAAGCTGATATAACTGATACATCATTTAAATCCTGAATTGGCGAATCACTTCCAATTCTCACTGTGACACCATCTTCCAATGCGATTGGTTCCAGACTTTTCCATGATTGAGAATTTTCAAAAGCACTGACTAAACGACGCAATTTATTCACATCATTATATTCAGGCTGATACAATAAATTTTCTTTACCAGAGAAATAAACATTATTGTTTGCAAATTTCATAAACGCCTCTAAAAAAGCATTAAACAAAACTTCATGTTCTTTAATTCTTGCACTCAATATAGGTTTGACATCTCTTTCTAATCGAAAAGCCACTTGATTAATAGGTGTTCCATCTAATAACTCATTCATGACATTCACACAACTTGTTAAATCTTCCATATAGGCATTATTTTTAATATTGAAATTGCGATTTTCAACATGCCCTTTATCTGTCACAATAATTGCTGTAACAGTATGTTCTGATAATGGAACAAGTGTAATATTCTGTAAATGTTCATAAATGGCATTAGGACCCAAAGCCACTGTTGTTAAATGGGTAAGCTGACTTAAAATTTGACAGCTTTCTTTAATAATCTCATTTAACGAACGATGACGATTTCCTAAAAGTGTGGACACTTGATTCTTGACTTCATCATCAACACTAGGCTGCATCAATGTATCGACATAAAAACGATATCCCTTAGTTGAAGGAACACGACCCGAAGATGTATGTGTCTTTTCAAGATAGCCATGTTCTTCAAGAAATGACATTTCATTTCTAATTGTCGCACTTGAATAAGGAAGCTGATACTTCGTCATCAAGGTTTTTGATCCTACTGGTTCAGCCGTTTCTACGAACTCTTCAACTATACATTTTAGAATCAGTAACTGTCTAGCTGTCAGCATATCTCAACCTCCTTTAGCACTCCTTTTACCTCTGTGCTAATTACATTATACTCATCTTTTTAGCACTGTCAACACTTTTGTGCTAATAAATAAAGAAAAACAGACTAAGTCTGTTCATCATCCAAAAAATCTACTAATATACTATTTAAATAATTGATCCCTAATGTTGTTGTTTTTAAATATCCATTTTCTATTTCCAATATATTCATCTTCTGATATTTTTCAATCACATGATGATATCGCTTTTGAAAGTCAATCCCAAATAATTGATTGATTTGTGAAATGGATATACCTTCATCCAAACGTAATCCCATCATTATCTTTTCAAATAATTGATCACTCTCTGTTAAAGTCATATCATTTTCCAAATAATGATGTTCTAAATAACGAGTCAATGATTTGGTATTTTCATATCTATGTCCGTTTTTTAAAGAATGCGCTGAAACGCCAATACCATCATAATCCTCATAATGCCAATATACAAGATTATGTAATGAAGGTTTATATGCATAAAAATTACTCACTTCATATTGATGATAGCCATGCTGTTGTAATCTTTCTCTAATCAATGCATATATCTTGGCATCTTCTTCATCATCTAATGGCTGATAATGTTCATTTTTTAAAATCGTGTGATCTTCCAAAATCAATGAATAATAAGACACATGTCCAACCTTTAACTTTACCAGTTCATCAATATCTTCACAAACATCTTGAATCGTCTGTTCTGGCAAACCATACATTAAATCAATATTGATATCTTGAACACCTTTATTTTGTGCTTCTAAAATAAAAGATTTTACCTGTTCACAAGTATGAACACGTCCAATCTTTTTTAATAAGTGATCATGAAATGTCTGAACACCTATACTCAAACGATTCACTCCATTTTGCACACATAACTCTAATTTTTCACAACTCATTGTTTCTGGATTCATCTCCATACTCCATTCCTGACAATACTGTGCATAAGGTTTTAAGAGTTCAAATAAATATTGTAATTGTTCATAAGTCAATGCTGTGGGTGTTCCTCCACCAATATAAATTGTTTTATAATCATGAGATAATTGTTTTTGCTGGATTTCAAATGCTAAAGCATCTAAATATTGCCATGCCCATTTCTCATTATAAAAAACTTTACAAAAATCACAATATGTACAAATATGTTGACAAAAAGGAATATGGACATACAAAGCACTCATGATAAACCAAATTCCTTTGCTAATCCACCTAATGATGTTTCTTTATAATCACTGGATAAATCTTTTCCAGTTTCTTTCATGACTTTGACAATCGTATCAAAAGACACTTTATTTTTTCTTAAATAACCTAACTGTTTTGCTAACATGGCCGCATCCAAAGCACGTAATGATCCATATCCATTACGTTCAATACAAGGAATTTGAACATAACCCCCTACTGGATCACACGTTAAACCTAAATTATGTTCCATACCCATCTCAGCTGCATACTCAATCAAAGAATTATTCAATTCATAAATCCATGCCATTGTTGCTGCTGCCATAGCACAGGCTGTTCCAACCTCAGCCTGACATCCTCCATCGGCTCCCGAAATCGTACCGTTGGTTTTCACAACATTTCCAAAAAGTCCCCCAATGGCTAAAGCCTTAATCAAATCTTTCTTTTCAATATGCAACTGCTTATAACAATAATATAAAACAGCTGGCATAATTCCACTTGCACCGCAAGTTGGTGCTGTGACAATCTTTCCACCATCCGCATTTTCTTCCGAAACAGCGTAAGCATAACTGGAAATAAATAATCTTTCTCGATCTGCTTCACGACGTGTATTTTGAGCCTGTTGAAACATTGATTTTGCTACTCTTTTTAATTTTAATTTTCCTTGTATAAGTCCTTCTTTTTTTAAACCATTTTCAACACTTTCAAACATAGCTTCTAAAATATCTGAGAGAAAATGATCAAAATCATCTCCCTCATTTTCTAAAACATAATCATATAAAGAAATACCATGTTCATCCACATAATGCAAGATTTCTTTCATCGTATTTTGTTTATAAACTTGAACAGGTTCCTGTGCCAGATCCCCTTTAAATAAAATTGAACCCCCACCAATTGAATAAACTTCAATCTGTTTTATTTCCTGATCACCTTGAAAAACATGGACTATCATCCCATTAGGATGTTCAGGTAATTCTTCACTTTTAAAAGAAAAGGCTACAGGTTTTGGTGCAAATGTCTTTTCAATAATATAATCAGTTAAATGTCCTTTTCCAGTTAAAGCTAACGAACCATGTAAATCAACATGAAAACGTGTCGCTTCAGGGTACATTTCTTTAATTTTCAAAGCCGCTCTTTGTGGTCCCATTGTATGTGATGATGAAGGTCCAAATCCGACCTTAAATAATTCTCTCATTGATTCCATGATTCATTTCCTCCCATTCTCATTAAAAACAGTTCTAAACCTTTATATTTATCTATTTTTCCTGTCTTCACAGCAATATCCAGCTGTGACAGTTCATCAATATGTGCCAATAGTTCTTTTAAATCAAAATCCTTACCATCACGTCTGATATATTTTAAACGATAGGGATTCATAGATAAAATTTGAGCAATCTCTCTATCATTATAACCTTTTCTATCCAATAATTTCACTTGATATAATAAACGCATGGCATTACCAATCAAAACAATTAATTTGACAGGTTCTTCATTATTCATAATCAAATCCTTATAAATTCGAAAACTTCTCGCTGTTTCTTTATTTAAAATCGCCTGACTTAATTCAAAAACATTTTCTTCAACCTGCTTTGTTACCAATAAATCAATGGTTTCCACAGTAATATGTTGAGTATACAAACATAATTTATTGACTTCCTGCGAGATTGCCAAAAGATGAGAAGGCATACGCGATAAAAACAGCCTTAACGCTTCCTCATCTATTTCACACCCTCGACTCTTAATTGCTTGATGTGTCGCTTTATATAACTGATGCTCATCCATTTTTTCAATATCATAAAAATGAGCATACTTACGTAATGTTTTCACTACTTTTTTTCTTTCATCAAAATTTCTTTGATCATGATAAATCACAAATATTGTTGTGGGATTATCTAAAGGCAGATAATCCATAAACTTTTGAATATCTGCTTCATTCATTGTTTTTTGTTTTTGAGCCGTTAAAAAAAGTGGATTTTTTAAAACAATCATCTTATATTCCGTTAAAAATGGTGGTGTTAAAGCATCTTCAATAATCGTTGACATACTGCTTTCCTGACACCAGTATGTCACCATATTCATATCTTCCTCACAAATATGATACTTCTTTTTGAGTGTCTTTAATCTTTGTTCCATCAACAATTTATCTTCACCATAGATGACAAAATTCATGGTATCACCTCTATCTTTATCATTATACATGAATCAACGCAAAATGTAACGTTCTTTTCCATAAAATCTTAGATGAAACATTCCATCCTGATCGGTTCTTAAAATCGTGATACCTTTTCTTTGTAAACGTTCAATAACCTGAGGTGAAGGGTGCTTATACATATTATTCTTTTTAACCCCAATCATCGCAATATCAGGATGAATTGCTGATAAAAGTAACGAAGAAGTGGCACTGGCACTGCCATGATGTGAAACCTTTAAAACATCGACATCCAATGTCTGCAATTGTGGTAAAAGGTCAGCTTCAACTTGACTGGACATATCACCAGTCATCAAAATATTCATAGCCGGTAAGGTAATATACATAACAAGTGACCGATCATTAGAATCAGTATAAACCTGATCACTTTTAAACATTTGAATTTGTGCACAGCCAATCTGCCTGGTCGTTTCAAATTCATCAATGACCTGTCCTATAGAAAAATGTTCTAATAAAGAAGGAAGGGCCCCACAATGATCAAAATCATCATGTGAAATATACACATAATCTAAATGTGAAATACCTACCGATTTTAAATAAGGTATAATCGTCTGGGTTGCTAAATCATAATCCTGTGTTCCTCCCGTATCAATCAAAATATTTCCTTGATTCATAGGTAGACGTATGAGGGTACAATCCCCTTGTCCTACATCAATCATTGTCACCTCACCATAAATCTTATGTTGACTCCAGAAATGAAAAACAAGCATCAACGAAAGCAAGGCACAAGCGTCTTTTCGATATGATTGTTGAAGTTCTT
>CALVFK010000091.1 GCA_944326805.1 uncultured Massilimicrobiota sp.
ATTAAAGATTCTCTAGAACATATTGTGGATGATCTTTTAGAGAGAAACTGTGATATTATTGCCTTTTCTTGTTATATATGGAATATTGAGTATATCGAAAAAATATGTCATATGATTCGTCAAAAGGCCCCTCAAACGATTATGATTCTAGGAGGACCAGAAGTGACTTATGAACCAGCTTATTTTTTAGAACAATTTCCTGTTGATTATATTATAAGTGGAGAAGGAGAAGAAGTTTTTCCACAATTATTAGAGGCTATAGAAAATCATAGAAAAGTGGATATACCAGGAGTCAGTGATCATCATCATATTTCTTCCATTGTTGCAGTGGCTGATCTTCATTATGTTGAATCTTTAGATTCTCCTTATCAATTGCCTCAAGATCAAAAAGATCAAGGAAAACGTATTTTATATTTTGAGACAAGCAGGGGATGTCCATTTCAATGTCAATACTGTCTTTCTTCGTTAGAAAAGGGATTAAGATTTTTTAGTGAAGATTATTTAAAAAAGCAATTAGATATCATTTGTCAAAGTCCTGTTCAAACAATTAAATTTCTTGATCGTAGTTTTAATGCTGATGCGAAACATGCGATTATGATTTTAGATTATATTTTTCAACATCATCGTCCAGGACAACAATTTCAATTTGAGATTAATGCTGATGTGTTAAATCAAAAAATTATTGATTTTATTAGGGATTATGCACCACGAGGATTACTTCGTTTTGAAATTGGCATTCAGTCAACTTATGAACCAACAAATAGAGCTGTTAAAAGAATGCAAAACTTTGAACGTTTAAGTGAAGTTGTTAAAATGTTGATGGAAGATGGAAAATGTGATTTACATTTAGATTTGATTGCTGGATTGCCTTATGAAACATATGAACGTTTTATTCAATCTTTTAACGAAGTCTTTGCTTTTCGTGCTAAAGAATTACAACTTGGTTTTTTGAAATTATTAAGAGGGACTTCATTACGTAATCAGGCAGATGATTATGGTTATGTGTATCAAAGTGAACCACCTTATGAAATGACTGAAAATAAATGGCTAAGTCATGAAGATATGAAGAAGATTCATATGGCTGAGGATATGCTGGAAAAATATTGGAATAGTGGTCGTTTTGTACATACAATGAATGCGGTGATGGATCATGTCAATTCTGCTTTTGATTTCTTTTATGATTTGGCTTGTTTTTATAATCAAAATCATTATAAAACAATCGGTTATCAATTGGATGAACTTTATAGTTATTTAGATAGTTATCTTCCAGAACAATATCATGATTTTTTAATTATAGATTATTTACAGCAATTTAAAGTCAAACCAAAAAGATGGTATGCTTCAACATTATCACCACAACAAAGAAAAGAGGTCATAAGAACCTTATCTGAGCATTATCATTTAGATAAAGAACTTCTTTTTAGATATGCTGTGGTAGAAGAAGTACAAAATCAATATCTTGTAGTTATTTATAAAGATTATCAGTGTCAGTGGAAAATGTATAAGAAGGTGAAAGAATGATTACAATGGTAGAATATGTTCATCAAAGAATACTGACTTATAACTGTACAACAGGTGTGGATTTTACAATGGGAAATGGTTACGATACAATCTTTCTCGCAAAACATTGTCAACAAGTCTATGCTTTTGATATACAGCCACAAGCATTAGAAATGACTCAAAAACGTGTAGGCCATATGTCACATGTCAAGCTCATTTTGGATAGCCATGAAAACATGGATCAGTATTTTCAGTCATTTGATGTTGGTATTTTTAACTTAGGGTATTTACCTCACGCATCACATCATATAACAACAACACTTGATTCGACTCAGAAAGCTGTTGTTAAAGCGATTGAATATATGCGACAGGCTCTTTTTCTTGTTGTTTATACTGGACATGAAGAAGGCTATAAGGAAAGTCTCTGGCTTGAATCGTTTGTTTCACAACTTGACCCTCATCAATTCCATGTATCTAGTTTTCGTATGTTGAATAAGCATCAGGCTCCTTATGTGATTGAAATAGAAAAAAAGCAGTAATCACTGCTTTTTTAACATAAGATATATTTAAAATCGTTGTTATCAGTTGAATAAATAAGATCTTCTGATGAATCATTGCGGAAATGGAAGAGTTGTCCGTCTTCAATTTTTCCATTCCATGTCGCAACGACTGGAATATCTTTTGATAGTTCTTTAAGAAAGGCTAATAAATCAATTTGGCTATTCTTTGCGTAAAGAAGTTTTTTATTATCAAGTAATAAAACCTTTTGGTGATAAGTCGTTAAAAAGTTTTTCATTTCTGGAAGTAGTTTTTCACTTGGAGTATGATAGAAAATCTTATCTAAATCAAGAATAGGAATACCTGTATCTTCGCTATATTGACGAATAATTTTAGATTTTCCACTGCCTGGCTGTCCAATGATTAATAAAAGTTTGTACTCTGCTTGACTAATGTCTTCTATTTTTTTATTCAAATCCATTGCTATAATCTCCTTTTCTGTTTTTATTGTTAAAGATATTATAGCATTTTTTGTAAGCGTTTTCTATGCATATCGTAAAAAAAGCATTTTTTTATTTATAATCCTGTAAACATAAAATCAACTGTCCTAGTAAAATATATTCTTGAATGTTTTCAATTTTTATGATTTGTGGTAAATATTTTTCAGGAATATATGGTTTTAGCATCTTTTGAAGTTCATGAACATCAGGAATTAATGTACATGAAAGAATGATTGCTTCAGGACCAATGATAGCTGAAAGTGCTGCAATTGTTTTTGCTACCAGTTCTAAAGCACCTTCAGGTGTTTTGGCTAAAGTACGTGGAGGAGCTGAATAGTTTAAAGGGAGATATTGAACTTCTCCAGCAATGTGCGCATGTCCTTTGATGAGCTGGCCATTGACAATAATACCTGCTCCACCAAAATGATTATTTGGCTGAAAAAGAAAAACAAGTGATGAAAATTGATTTTGTGATGCATAATAGCCAACAGCAGCAGTATTGACATCATTATCAATAATGATTTGTCTATGATAACGATCTTTAAGTAGTTGATACATATTGAAATTATTTAATCCTATGATACTTGTCGAAGCGACAAAACCATCATTAATAATACCTGGTGTTGAAATTCCAATGATTTGGATAGGGGTGAATTGTAATAAAACGATATCAATCACATCATAAATATCTTCCATACTTATTTTAGATTTAATAATTTCATTGCTGGCAATGACTTTGTTTTGTTCATCATATAAATGATAGGCAATATGCACACGTAGACTATTTCTAAACAATGACAAAACAAGAATTTTTGTGTTTTGATGTGGAATCATTTTTAATGGTTTTAATGTTAATTCTGATTTAACAGGTTGAGGTAGTTTTTGATGTTCTAAAGCATGTCTTACCATTTGTAGTGTACTTGCGACATCGTATTTTGCAAACACTTGAGGAGGCATTTTTAAGACAATCTTATCTTTTAAGATTTCTTGTACTTTTGCGTGCATAAATGAAATCTGAGGAGCCAATAATATCACATCATAATCATTACCAACATTAAATAAGTCAGTATAACCAATGGCTTTGACTTCATAATGATAGTCTAGAATTTGAGCGGCTTCATTTAATTTAGAAGCAAAATAAGATGTTGTTAAACCACCACTACAGCTGAGTAATATTTTGATTTTTGGTTTTTCTACTAATTGTAAAATATTATTCATCATTTCATTGAATAATTCAGTAGCATGTTTCATGGTTTTCATTTGAAAATGCAAATAAAATTCAATATTTTGTGTAATGGTATTGGTTACACTTAATTCAATAATATTTAAAGGATTAAAGATAACTTGACTAAAACTATAATTTGTTTTGATATTAATGATATGAGAATTGTTTTCATCAAGTGAAATTTGACAATGACTCTGATTTTGTATGAGAATCCATTGTTTAAAGATCATTGTATGTATATCTCTTAAAAATTCATCCATAAAAATCTCCCCTTTATCCTTATTATAATAGGAGAACTAAAGAAAGGTATAGATTTTGCTAAAGTAGAAAATATTTTTTAAACAAAACATATATTTGATGACTTTTTTTGACAAAAAATTCGCAAAATCACAAGACTTTATTTATAAATTCTTAATAAAAATAAAAGAATAGAAAATAGAAAACATGAGATAATGGGATGGGAGGTATAAAAATGGAAAAAATAACGATTAAACCACATCATTTTATGGATATTATCAAAATATATGGAACAGGTATTAAAAGATTTGTTCCTGATCAAAAAAGAGGCCATGATTTTTATAGAATAGCCAATCTCATTATTCAAAATCCAACATTACTATGTCAGTTAACAGTAGAAGGAGATGATATTTGTAAACCTTGTCTATATTATTGTCACTATCAATGTCAAGATTCTTTGGTACATACAACGAAACAGCACTATAATCAGCTTTTAGATCAAAGAATTATACAATTCTATCAATTATATGATATGTCATATTCTGCCTTGTCATTATGTGAGATTTTACTGGAACATCATGAAATGATTGAACAGGTATGGAAAGAAGAACCAGCAGAATTGACACAAAAACGTCATGATTTTTTTGTGAAAGGAGCCGAGCTTTATATTCATCAATATGGTATAATAAAGTCATCCGTTAAGAAATGATCAAATGAAAGAGGAGATTTATGATGAATTCATATTTGATAATAAAAGAGATGTTTGAAGAACAGGCTAATCAAGATAAAGCTTTACAAATGGCTCAGTATATGCGTAACCAATTTGTTTTTTATGGCTTGCCTACACCTCAAAGAAAACAAGTTTATAAAGAATTTTTAAAACAAGAAAAGAAGAAAAAATGTATAGATTGGCATTTTCTTGATCAATGTTATGAAGATGAACATAGAGAATTTCAATATCTTGTTGGAGATTATTTACATACAATGAAACAATATCTTGTGTATGAGGATATTGAACATATTCAAAAATATATTCAAATCAAACAATGGTGGGATACTATTGATTTATTTGATAGAATCATTGGAGAAATTGGTTTGAAAGATTGTCGAGTCAATGATTTAATGTTGCAATGGTCACAAGATAAAGATTTTTGGATAAGAAGAATTGCTATTGATCATCAGCTATGTAGAAAAGAAAAGACAAATGCAGAGTTGTTAGAAAAGATTATTGTCAATAATTTAGGAAGTGAGGAGTTTTTTATTAATAAGGCTATTGGCTGGGCTTTGAGAGATTATTCTAAAACAAATCCCCAATGGGTCAAACATTTTATTGAAAAATATCAAGATCAAATGCATCGTTTAAGTATAAAAGAAGGAAGTAAATATATTCAAAATGACTGATTAAAAAATTTTTTATTTTATTGATTATTCGGTATGATATATAATAATGTAAAACAAAAGGAGAGGGTACTTCATGAAAATTATAGCATTTACAGGAGCTGGAATATCAAAACAATCAAATATTCCTACATTTATGGAAAGACCAGATATTAGAGAAAAGTTATTTAGAGATTATGCAAATAAACATCATCAAGAATATAATGAAGTTGTTAAACAATTAAAAGCCAACATGAATGGAGCAAAACCTAATGATGCGCATATTGCTTTAGCCCAATATAAGATACCTGTTATAACGATGAATATTGATGGTTTACATAAACAGGCAGGAAGTGATGCTTTAGAATTACATGGTGGTTTACCAGAAGATGATGAAATGGATATGGCGTGGTCATTATACAATAAACCAGTATTATATGGTGATCCTGCACCAAATTATGCTAAGGCATATGAAATGGTATATGATTTAAAACCAGGTGATATTTTCTTGGTTATTGGTTGTTCATTTCATACAGCAATTGCAGTGGATTTAAGAGAAGTCGCTAGAAGTCGTGGAGCAAGAATTATTGAAATCCAAGAAGATGCTGCACATAATGTCAGAAAGATTTTAGATGAACTTATCAAGGACTGAAATCTATTAAAAAATATATAGAATGATTTATATTGAAGGGAGAAATAACAATGGGATTGGATAAATTTTTAAAAGATTCTTTATCGAAAGCAGGAGAAATGGTTTCAAGTATTGATGTTAATGAGCTTGTATCTCAATCAGGAGACTTATTAGAAAATACAGTCAAAATGGCTTCGGGAGCGGCTGATACAGTAGCGAATGTATCGAAGGATATAATTGATGCAGCATCACAGAAAATTTCTGAAATAGAAATTACACCTCAAGACATATTGCTTCAAGCTTTAAATATGCCTGGTGTGAAAATTGAAAGAAGTGCTTTTTTGTATAAAGAACTCATCAAATATTATCCAGAGGAACAAGTATTAAAATCGATATCAAGAAATCCAGCTTCGGTTGGAATTCCACGTGAAAGAATAGATACAATAGCTAATCAAGTGATTGATTATGAAACAAATAAGGTGTCTGCTATTTCTTTTGCAGCAGGAATTCCAGGAGGAGTCGCTATGGCAGCAACTATTCCTATGGATGCAGTTCAATATTTTGGATTTGTATTACGTGTTATGCAAAAATTAGCTTATTTATATGGGTTTCCTGAATTCCATTTAGATGAAAAAAATATAAGTGATGAAACAATGAATCAATTATTGATTTTTTTAGGTGTGATGTTTAGTGTTAATGGTGCCAATCAAGGGGTTAGAATTATTGCCGAAACAGCATCAGCGAAGGTATCAAAGTCATTAGCGCAAAAAGCTCTCACAAAAACAACGTTATTTCCAATTGTTAGAAAAGTAGCGACAACACTAGGTTTTAAAATGACTAAAGATGTTTTTGCAAAAGGTGTTTCCAAAGTTGTTCCTATTGTAGGAGGAGTTATTAGTGGTGGCATAACTTATGCAACATTTAAGCCATGTGCTATGAAATTGAAAGATGATTTTAAAACACTCTGTTTATCTGATCCAGAATTTTATAAAAATCAAGAAGAGAATCAATTGACAATAATAAATGAAGAATGATGATTTATTGCTTAAGGCAAATGTTTTATGTTTGAAAAATCAAGTCTTAGAACTTGATTTTTTCATATTGCAGTAATTG
>CALVFK010000092.1 GCA_944326805.1 uncultured Massilimicrobiota sp.
TATTCATCTTCATAAATACTATAATTTTCAGAAACATCAACATCCATCAATAACTCATCAGTAAAGAAAGTTATTAAATCATTTTCATAGTCCAACGCTAATTGTAAAGTTCCATCATCATCACCATTATCAATACCTTCCTGTAATGATTCACCCGTAAATTCTGTATAGTTATGACTATTATAATCTGTAACAATATTCCCTACAAACAGTGCCATCCCCTGCCCTATAACAATCAAAGCTATAATAAAAATAATATATTTTTTAATAGTTCGTGATTTTCTTTGTTGCGATAAACGCCCAGCAGTTTGACTGCGTGATTGATAGAACTTCCTTTTTTTCTTTGGTTTAAAGATTTCTGGTTCTGGATATTCAGTAGATATTGTTTGGCTATGAATTGCATTTGAACTTTCTCGAACACGATAACCACAGTTAGGACACCTATCTTCTCCTGGAGGTATTTTTGTATCACATACATCACAACGCATATAACTCTCCCCTTTCCCCTAGATATGTCTATAAATATATTATAGTTGTTTATTCACAAAAATAGAAGAAAAGTTTACATATTTCGTCATAATCACTCTTATCCATAAACATTTTGTCTATTTTTTTAAAGTATAGTATTTTTGATATCTGCTTCTTGGTTTTTCTGGAATTGTCATTTCTAATCGTCCTTCTTTTATAAGTGGTACAATATATTTGTTTGTTACATAGCTTGTTGTCTTAATATTTAAGAATTCCATAATTTCTTGTCGTGATCTTGGTATCTGACAAAATTCTAATAATTGATCATAATCATCTTTTTCATCAATATGTTGTTCTTCTTTTCTTTGATTATATAGAGTTACAACAAATTCATTTCTCAAATTTTGAAAAACCGGATCAGGTAAATTCATTTTTCTCATCTCACGATAAATAGTGGGAATACCAGAATATCTATTTTCTGTATTTAGTAGAGATTCCGACATAGTTGCTAAAACAGGATTACGTAAATCAGGACGAGAATGTCCTAAATCTTCAACTGTCATACGTCCATAAAGGCCACCTGGACTATGAATTTCTACACGATTTGAATAAAAATAAAGTTGTATTGGTGTTCCTTCTGTATATTGACTATAATCACGATGAATCAAAGCATTTAAAATAATTTCTCGAATGGCATTAATAGGATATTCTGTGACATCCTCTCTATTTCCTGTTTGAGGATTAATGATTGTTTCTACTTTCATATTTCTTTGACAAAAAGCAATAGCACCATCAAGCATTTCAATCAAAGTTCCTTCTATTCTTTTATTATCTAAAAAACGTGCCCCTTGATTTGATAGATCACCTAAATTTTCTCCCGGCACAACAACTGCAATAATAGCCATTTGTGGCAGATATCCTTGAGGATATATCCCAAAATTCATCACGGCAGCAAGTGTTGGTATACCATTTCTAGAGATAGATAACATTTCATACACTTGTTCATCAGATAATTTTGAGAATCCTGGCTTATTAATTTTCATTGTTAAAATATATTTTTCTAATTCTTCTTTTCTCAATAAATCAAATGTCGCTCTTTCAATCGGCCTTTCATCATCATGAACATGTTTTTTAAACGCTTCATATGAGTAGATTTCATAGTCAGTCATAGGAAGATCGGCATCTCCAACACGAACATATGAGCCTTTGACTTTTCCGGCACCAGCATAATAACATGGCCTTTCTGTTATATCAACGGATGGAATTTCAGCACTACATATATCTAAACCATGATACTTAGCAACAGTAAACACTGCACGAGCAGGTGGAACCATTTGATTACATTGTTCTGTCACTTTCTTTTGTAAATCATGAACATCATATACACCTACAGTTTCAAAACCCTTTGTTTCATCTAATCCAAACAAAATAATTCCTCCACCATCTTGATTAGAAAAACTAGATAAAGTATCATACAATCTCTTAGGATAACCATCATGAACAGATTTAACTTCAACTGTCTGTGTTTCACTTTTCAATTGAGTAATTGATGATGTCAATTCTATAAGTTCTTCACTTAACATGATTTTCCTCCTTTAAAATTGAACTATCTTATCATATATTTCTTAATTATTATTCATTTTCTGAATTCCTTTTAAAACAATATTTCACTTAAATCAATAAAATTTAAGTTATTTTTCATTATTTCATTTAATATTTAAGTTATTTCTTTAATTATTCAGTTATTTTTAATTATTTGTTAACTTATTTTATCATTTCTTCACTTATTTATTATATATTTCAGTTATTTGTTGAGTTATTTCATAATTTGTTCACTTATTTGTTTAGTTATTTTATTTATTATCAACTGAAATCATATAAATATACGAAAAAACGCATCAACTGATGCGTTATAATGGTTTCTTTTTAATTCTACTAAAATCTCTCGGATATTGAATGGGTGTATTCTTTACTTTATGTATATAAATATTACAACGATGATCATTTTCATCTGTTAAAGTGAAACTTTCCTGTTTGATCACTTTTCCACCCAGTTTTTCTATACCCTGTTTAGCTTCCTGTAATTCTTCTTGAGCCTTTAGTCCTTTTAGAGTGATGAAATCTCCATTAACTTTTACCAAAGGTAAACATAATTCATCTAAAATATTTAATCTGGCAACAGCTCTTGCTGTGACAATATCAAATGATTCACGATGTTTTTTCGCATATTCTTCTGCTCTTGAAGCCATAGCTTGAACATCTTTTAAATCTAAAACTTGAATTAAATGTTTTAAAAATGTAATACGCTTTGAAAGAGAATCTACAATTGTCACTTTTAATTCTGGATAGACAATCTTTAAAGGAATAGAAGGAAAACCAGCACCTGCTCCTACATCACATAAAGATTGATTGGATAATTCATAATCAAATGAAATTGTTAATGAATCATAAAAGTGTTTTAAATAAACATCTTCTTTTTGAGTAATCGCTGTGAGATTCATTTTTTGATTCCATTCAACTAATGTTTGATAATAAAGTTCAAACTGTTCAAGCTGTTGATCTGTTAAAGTGATACCTTTATCTAAAAGGGCTTGTATAAATTGTTCCTGATTCATATATACCTCTTAATAGTGTTGTTTTAAATAAATCAAAAGTACTGAAATATCAGCCGGATTGATCCCTGAAATACGTGATGCCTGTGCAATTGTGACAGGTCGAATCTGTGATAATTTTTGTTTTGCTTCTAAAGATAGATTTAACACATCTTCATAATCAATATCTTGAGGAATCTGTTTTTCTTCCATTTTTCGTTGTTTTTCTACTTGTCTTAAAGTCTTATCAATATATCCTTTATACTTAATAAGAATTGTTACTCTTTTTTCTTCTTCTGAAGTTAAATGAGCATCTTCAATATAAGGCTTTAATTTTTGATAATCCATCTCTGGTCTTTGAAGTAAAACTTTCGCACTGATTCCTTCTTTTAAAGGCGTTGAACCTAGTTCAACTAACAATTCATTGATTTCATGTTTAGGCGTAAAACGAATACTATCCAATCTTTCTATTTCTTCATGAATATGAATCATCTTTTCAACATAAGACTGATAAACATCTTCTTTTACTAATCTGGCATCATAACCATATTGTCTTAATCTTTCATCAGCATTATCATGTCTTAACAATAAACGATATTCAGCACGTGATGTCAACATACGATAAGGTTCTTTTGTCCCTTTTGTGACTAAATCATCAATCATAACACCAATATAAGCTTCATTTCTCTTTAAAATCAATGGTTCTTCATGATTGATTTTCTTTACAGCATTGATTCCTGCTATTAAACCTTGAGCAGCTGCTTCTTCATAACCACTTGTTCCATTAATTTGTCCTGCTGTAAAAAGATTTTCAATGACTTTCGTTTCTAATGATGGCCATAATTGTAATGGATCAATCGCATCATATTCAATCGCATAAGCATATTTTAAAATTACACAATTTTCTAACCCCGGTATTGTACGTATCATCTGTTCTTGAATATCATGGGGCATTGATGTTGAAAATCCTTGAACATAGATTGTATTCATTTCCTTAGATTCTGGTTCTAAGAAAATCTGATGTTGTGGCTTATCAGAGAATTTAACTACTTTATCTTCAATAGAAGGACAATATCTTGGACCTACTCCTTTGACAATACCTGAATACATACTACATTTTGATAGATTATCTTTAATAATTTGATGTGTTTTTTCATTTGTATAAGTTAAATAACAAGGAGTCTGTTGTTCAATAGGAACAAATGTTGTTGTTTCATAACTAAAAGCTAATGGTTCATCCGTTCCCGGTTGTAATTGTGTTTTTGAGTAATCCACACTATTGATTTCTACTCTTGGTGGTGTTCCTGTTTTTAATCTTTGTATACGAAAACCTAAATCTCTTAATTGATCAGATAAATATAATGATGGTTTTTCCTGATCAGGGCCACTCGGTGTCTTTTGATCTCCAACCATAACTTCAGCTTTTAAATAAGTTCCAGTTGTTAATATGACAGTTTGACTGGCATATGTTTTTCCATCAGCTAAAGTCACACCTTTAACCGTCTGATTTTCAATAACTAATCCTTCCACCATTGCTTCAACAATATCCAAGTTTTCTTGTTGCTTTAAAATCTTTTGCATATAACGTGGATAAGCTTTCTTATCAGCTTGAGCACGTAATGACTGAACACCTGGACCTTTCGCCGTATTTAACATTTTCATCTGTAAATAAGTTGCATCTGCCGTTTTTCCCATCTGTCCACCTAAAGCATCAATCTCTCTAACAATGATACCTTTTGCTGGTCCACCAATAGATGTATTACAAGGCATTGAACCCACATTATCAAAATGTGATGTTACCAATAGTGTTTTTTTACCAATTCTTGACGTTGCTAAACAAGCTTCAATACCTGCATGTCCACCACCCACAACAATGACATCATACATTATTCCTCACACTCCTTTAATCTGTTTCATATTAGCACAAAATATTCATATTATCAAATTGAATTATTGATACATCTCCAATAGAGAAAACTTTTTGGTATCTTGAAGTTTTCTTGTGCATAAAATAAAGCATATGTTATAATACTTTTGAGGTGAAAACTTATGAATCCTAAAGATATATTAGAAAAATATTATCATTTTGCAGTTGTGGAAGTCACTCCCAATCAAGAAAAGTATGGTTATAAAATATTTAAACGTTTATTAGAAAAAGGATATCAAACTTATGGTGTATCTCCTATTTATCAAAATATAGATGATATCCCAACTTATCCAAATTTAGAAGCAATAGATCATCCTATAGATGTTGTAGTTTTTGTAGTCAGTCCAAAATACGCTTATGACTATGTTGATGAAATGTCTGGTATTGGTATTCGTTATGCATGGATGCAACCAGGAACATATGATGACCAATTATTACAATATATGCACGATCAAGGTATTACACCTGTTCTTGCCTGTATCTTAGTGGAAACAGAATAAATCAGCCCATCAAGGCTGATTTTTTCAATTTTATATAATTTGATGATTTTGATCATATAAAGTCCAATCAGCTATATGACATGAACTCCCCTCTAACATATAAATATCAAGAATATAGGAATCATTCATTTCTTTTTTATAAACTTTCCCATCATTCACAAAAGAATATTGAGAAGCATTTTGTTTGTTCTTTCCATAAACAACAACCATAGCCTGATGAGAATCTGCATAATTGAAAGTATCTATATCCTGAGAAGAAGATGACTCTCCCCAAAATTGATAGTTATCCATCCATAAATTCTGAACATTTTCATAAATAAGCAAATGACTTTGAGCTTGATCATCTTGATAAACTATAAAATACAAACCATCCTGATATTTTACTTTTTCAATCGTTTCAAAATAACCATCTCTTTTTGATATATCTTGAATCAGATAACTATAAAAATCTTGGCTTTGATGACTCATCATAAATAAGTACCCTATAACCAGTAATATCAAACAAATCAAAACATGAAAATATTTCTTTATAACACTCATGAATCATTCTCCTCATATGTCATCTTTTTATAGAATGTCATAATTTTTATTTTTGTTCGACTCATTTTTATAAATATTTCATTAATTTTATGTTAAACAAAAATATATTTTCATTTGTTATACACATCTTTATAGTACAATATCTTTAAGAGGTGATATCTATTATGAAAGACTATCTTAAATACTTTATTTTTCGCTATGTTCTTCTTTATTTCGTTTTATCTTTCATTTGTCTTTTCATTATGCCCACGACCGCCTTTTTCATTATGACAATCCTTGTTATATTATTTACTTACTATCTGAAAAGAAAAAATCGTCTTTATCTACATCAATTTCAAATCCAATTAACAATCATCCTTATCATTTTAGTATGCTTAACCATTGTCAGTTTATTATCTCAAGGATATCTTTCTTTTCAGTTATGGGATTATTACTACATACTCTATTTTCCTTTTGCTTTATTTTTACTTCTATGCTCCTTGACTGCCCATTATCAGTTAATGATATTTGGTCCTATTCTTCTTTTGTTCATTCAACTAGCAAGTTTATATGTTTTTAGCCAAGCTCAAATTCCTATAAAGAAATACATCGTTAAAATTCTATGTCTAGTCCTTCTTTGTACAACAAGTTTTTTTGTATACCAAACCTCCCCTGCCAGAAAATATAGTGGTGGTCATGGTTTTGACTATATGAATGGTTATTCCAGCACTGACTTATCTTCTTTTTATCCATATGCTAAAGATAGTCAACTTGTCGAACTTCAAGAACCAAGTACTTTTACTATTGAAAATGAA
>CALVFK010000093.1 GCA_944326805.1 uncultured Massilimicrobiota sp.
ATCCTGTGGAATTAAAAACGATTTTTCACAAGCAATACTTTTATGCAGTTCTTTCATCATATGATGAATATCCATGCCCTTTTCTTTTAAAGCGACAGCTTTTTCCACTAAATATCTTTGTGGTCCACATAAAGTCATAGAATTAATCACATGAATATTTTCACTATGATCTACACTTTCTTTCGCACTCACTGTACTTTGATATGTTCCAGATAGACCATCTGCCATATTAATCACAAGAATGTCTTCATCTGGATATTTTTCAAACATTTCCATAGTTTCTCCAATAGAAGGTTGTGATGAACTTGGAATATGTCCTTCCTTAACAATTTCTAAAAACTCCTGACTTGATATATCCACATATTCTTTATAACTCTTTTTATCAGCAATAACATTTAATGGTAAAACATCAAAACCTAATTTCTTCCCTTCTTCAGGTGAATATAATGCCCCAGTATCTGTAATAATTCTCATACTCATTCTCCTCATATGTATTATCTCTATTTATAAATTAACAAATATATATTTGAATGTCAATAGTAATGTAGTTTTTAAAACCATATTTAATAGAGAAGTAAATCTAATGATAATTTTATGAAAAATATTAAAAATTATTTAAATTATTTTGTTATAGTAGTATTATATAAGTAGAAAGAAGGAATAGATATGTTAGTATTTACAATTAAAATCATGAAATCACAAAAGAAAAATTATCTACTCTATTTCATCATGATGGCATTGTTGTTTGCATTTGAATTTTGTTTTATTGCTATGTTTGATTATTTAAATCAACTCCTACTTGATCCCATAATCTTCATGGCTATCAGTTTTATCCCCTTTATGTCATTATTCATTTCTGCTATTTTAGGCGCTTTTCTATCTCAATACTTTATTCAAAGTAAACAACATGAATTTTCTATGTTATTGATGTTTGGAAGAAAACCTAAAGACCTTTTCATTTATCTGTTGATTCAATTTGGTACGATACTCCTTACAGCATTTATCATAGGAATAGGTTTGGGAATCTTACTTATTGAAATGATCAATATATTCTTAGCCAATCATTTCACTTTTGTCTATAGTATACCTTATACCATTTTTATTGATATATTTATATTTATTTTTACCCTTATCATTGTTTTTGCATTAAGTGCCAAACAATTAACTTATATTGATTGTCATATGATGGAAACACTTCATCAAAAAACCACACAAGAAATTGCTCCTTATCAAATTCTCATGAGTCGCCATTACTATAAACGTAAAATTCCATTTGTTCACATTTTTATATCTATTATAGAAATCCTGATTCTTTTCTATTCTATTGACACCCTTATTCATAATACAATACTTCAAAATAAACTTATCTATTTTCTCTTATGTTTTTCATCCATTATATATATTTCTAATCACTTTATTCCGCTTTTATTTGATTTGTTCCACAAACAAATCACTCAACATTCTTTTCTCTTTCATGCTCTTACAAGCTATATGCATCTTACCCATCAACTCTTATCCATCACAAATATCCATTCCATCGTTTTACCATCACTTTTTATGTTATTGATGTTTTGTGATCCAAATAACCATATCACACTACTGATTGTTCCATGTTTTATCATGTTATTGATATTATTGTTGATGTGTATTGTGATGAAATATATATTTTATCTGCAATCTCTAAAAAAAATATATGCCACTCAAGGAGCTTTAGGATATAGTATTCCTCAACTTGTTCAAATATCACTATTAAAAAATTTATTCTTTTTTCTTTCCATTGTTTTGATTCCTTTTATCTATATTCATTATTTAGGGCAATATATTATTCAAAATCAAATTTTAGAGAGTCAAATGATGTATGGTTTAGAAATCTTTTATGTCATTTCTTATTTGATTTTTATGGCTTCAATGATTTATAAAGAAAAACAATTTATGAAGGAGGCAATAAGTCATGTCAAATATCTTAATCGAAGCGAATAACATTTCTAAAGTTTATGATCCTGACATTCTTTTAAAAAGAGGAAAAAATATTTATGCATTAAATAATGTCAATTTTGAATTACAAAAAGGTGATTTTATAAGTATAATGGGACCTTCTGGTTCTGGAAAAAGTACGTTATTAAATTGCTTATCTACCTTAGATCAACCCACATCTGGCCATATCCAAATCTTTGGAAAACATTTATCAAAACTTCATCAAAATGACTTATGTGAATTTAGATTTCAAAAATTGGGATTTATTTTTCAAAATCATAACTTAATTCCTTATTTATCAATATACGATAATATTGCAGCTCCTCTTATTTTAGGACATCATCATCATAAAGAGATAAATATAAGAATTCAAGAACTTGCGAAAATGTTAGAAATTGAAAAAATACTAGACAAGTTTCCTCATGAATGTTCAGGTGGCGAATGTCAAAGAACAGCCATTGCTCGTGCCCTTGTCAATCAACCAGAAATCTTGTTTTGTGATGAACCTACAGGTAATTTAGATTCTAAAAATTCTCATAAGCTCATGACCTTTTTATCACAACTCAACCAGAAAGAAACAACAATTGTCTTAGTCACACATGATCCAATGATTGCCAGTTATGGAAAAACAATGATGTATCTTTATGATGGTGGAATCAAAACAGTGATTCATAGAAATCAAGCGAGTCAAAAACAATTTTTAGAACAGATTAATGAAATTATTCATCGTGATACCCTTTTATTTGAATTTGATCAGACACCATCTCAAATACAATCATCTTCACCACAAATGGAAATTCAAGATCAGGACATTGCTTTTGTTTCCAAACAAACCGTCTATATGGTCATGGAAGGTATTAAGAGTGATGAAAACATTCTTAAAAATAGTACGCCATTATTCATTCAAGGGACACAGATATCATACAAAAACAAAAGAAATGATTTGATTCAATTTGATTTACAGAATATTCAGGAAATACGTATGGACCTTTCTGCTCATTTCGCTAATTTTGGACTCTTTAGCCAATATGTTTTTCATATTCTTTTAGACTGTGTCAGTCCAAAAGGTATCTACCAATTGAAATTAAAAAACAGAGACGATTTTATTCACTTCATTCATTATTTCCATCAGCTCAACATTCCTATTGATGATCCTCGTCATATCGAAGAAGCTTATCAAAAATATCCCGATGACTACAGTCGTCAAAAATATTATCAAAGAACCCATAAAGATCTTATCTCTTATAAATCTTAAAACAAAAGCATCACCCCAAAGTGATGCTTTTTTAACAACATATCTCTATTCTTCTTCAATGACACCCATTAATTCTAAAAGACGATTTAAATCTTTAGTATCAGTGTATTTTAATGTAATCGTGTGTTCATCTACTTTTATCTTCGTACGATATTTTTTACGTAACAATCCTTCTACATAAACATATTCTTTAGGTTTCACTTCTTTTGGTTTGGCTTTTCTTGCCTCTTGAAGTTTAATCCCTTTCACAATATCTTCGACTTCTCTTACAGATAATTGTTGATCAATGGCTTTTTTTGCAACTTCTAAAGCTTTCTTTTCATCAATGGTAATTAAAGGCTTAATATGTCCCATTGTTAATGTTCCATCTAGAACATAATCCTGTAATTTTTGTGGCATCTTTAAAAGTCTGACAGTATTGGCAACATGGGCTCTTGATTTCCCAATACGTTTCGCCAATTCTTCCTGTGTCAGATCCAATTTTTTCATCATTGTCTGGTATGCCTGTGCTTCTTCAATCGCATTCAAATCTTCTCTTTGAATATTTTCCAGCAAAGCAATTTCCATCATCTGCTGATCAGTAAAATCCACAATAATCGCAGGAACTTCTGGTAACCCTACAATCGAAGCTGCACGATAGCGTCTTTCTCCCGCCACAATCTCATAACCCTGTATTGCCTGTTTTAAAATAATAGGCTGAAAAATACCATGTTCCTTAATAGATTGTGCCAACTCATTTAATTTTTCTTCATCAAAATGCTTTCTCGGTTGATATGGATTAGGTCGAATCTGATCGATAGGAACTTGTATTTGAGCAAATTGAGAAGGCTTCTTCTCAATCGCATCAATCATTGTTTGAATATCTTCCCCTTGAAATAATTCATTCAATCCTTTTCCCAAACCACTTTTTTTCTTTTTACTTGCGGCCATTACGTTTCACCACTTCCTTTGCCAGTTTTGCATAAGCCTTAGCTCCTTCTGAATGCGAATCATAATCAAATATATTCAATCCTTCAGATGGTGCTTCCGATAGTTTAATATTTCTAGGAATTACGACATCATATACCTTTTCTCTAAAATACTTACGAACTTCCTGTGAAACTTCCACACCTAAATTCGTACGGGCATCTAACATTGTTAATAAAACACCTTCAATTGTCAGGTTTTCATTAAATACTTTTTGCGTTAATAAAATTGTATTTAATAATTGTGTTAAACCTTCCAAAGCATAATACTCACATTGAACAGGAATCAACACAGAATCAGCTGCAGTTAAAGCATTGGTATTTAATAAACCTAATGCTGGAGGGCAATCAATAATCACATAATCATACTGTTTTTTACAATCACCTAATGCTGATTTTAATCTTTGTTCTCTTCCCGATTTCACTTGTGACAATTCAATTTCCACACCCGCCAAATCAATATTTGCAGGAACAATGTCAAGGTTATCCACACCAGAAGCAATACGAATCTCTTGAATTGGCATTTGTTGCGTAATAGCGTCATAAATTGTATACTCCAAAGATGAACGGTCAACTCCTAATCCTTGTGTTGCATTAGCCTGAGGGTCAATATCAATCAATAAAACTTTTTTCCCCATATAAGCAAGAGCTGCACTTAAGTTGACACTTGTTGTTGTTTTTCCAACACCACCCTTTTGATTTGTAACAGCTATAACCTTTGACATTTTCTTTCCTCCTTATTTTTTCATTCCAATCTTTTCACCCATCAATACACGTGTTTCATCATGCTGTAATGAGTGACTCACAATATCTTCATCTATTTCAACTATATCTTTTTTCAATAAAACAACAATCGTTGAACCACCAAACTCAAAATAACCTTTTTCATCACCACGACAAAAAGAATCAAGCGAATGATTGACAATCTTACCAACCATCATAGCCCCAACTTCCATATAAATCACATCATCAAAATGCAATGTATGTAACAAAGAATAACTACGAGAATTTTGTTTATAAATAGGATAATAGTCATTAGCAATAGGATTGACTGTATGAAAAACTCCTTTTATATAAACATCTTCTTCTTTGGTACCATCATCAATAAAACAATAACGATGATAATCATCAACCGATAAACGAAACACCAGACATGTTCCCCCATCATATTGTTGAGCCAGTTCATGGTTCTGTAATAAATCCGATAGAGAATACATCGTATCTTTAATCCATAATTGTGTATCTTCTCCAATACGATAATACGTTAATTTAGAATCTGCTGGAGCAATCAAAACATGATGATCACGACATATGGGTCTTGCTTCTTTTTTAATTTGTCTTGTAAAAAAATCATTATAACAGTGATAATCCTGTTTTTCATATTGATTCATATCAATATGATGATTTTGAATAAATGGTTGAATCTGACGTTTTGATAAACGACTATTCATATACAACCCACCTATATGGGTAATAAAAGGAAGGGTTAACACTTTCAGTGCACATCTTCCTAAAAAATGACTATACAATAATTTTAATAAACGATTTTGACTTTGATTGACTTTTAATTCCTGTCCTTGACGATTGACAACTCTCATAACATGATCAACCCTGCACAAATCAATATACCAACAACTAACATGACTAAAATTCCTTTTAAACCAGGTTTTCTCACTTTAAAATTAATAACAAATGCCCATGCTGTGATAAACATAACCCACGCATATATACTATATGTCATTTCCACTGTCAAAAAATGTCTTAATAAACAAACAGCTGGAAATATTAAAGATGCACTTGTGACAGGTAACCCTTGATAATATTTTCTTTTTTCAGTTGTTGTATTTTGACGCATTTCTTCAACAACATTAAAATAACCCAATCTGCTAATTGCACAAAGTGCATAAAACGCAAAGATAAAAAACCATAGCCAAGTTACACCACACACAATAGAATCCATCATGGTATAACCAATAATAGCTGGAAATATACCAAAACTAAACATATCAGCTAATGAATCAATTTGTATTCCAAATTTTCTTTCTTCTTCTGTTCTGTCTTTCTTTGTACGTGCCACCATTCCATCAAAGGAATCAAATGCACCACTTAATAATAAGCAAATAAGTGCTCCATCAAAATTCCCTTTAAATGCTAAATGTGTTCCAAATAAAGCACTGATTAAACTTAAATAAGTTAATATGACAGTATAATTATAAAAACCAATCATATCTTTCTCCCACACTTTTTATTTTAACGGTTGTATTATAGCATACTTCTCCATGTTTTTATAGGACTTTTCTATAATAGAAGAAATTTCGTGAATTGTCTACAAAAAAAGAGTCCGATTTTTCGAACTCTTATGACATTAATCAATCATGATTGTGTTATTGTTTTCAATGACTTTCATATCCTGTTTTGGAATTGAAATTCTTAAAACACCAT
>CALVFK010000094.1 GCA_944326805.1 uncultured Massilimicrobiota sp.
ATGTCTAACCCTCCTACTATTTATATACGCAAAAATATTTCATTTTTCTTTTTTTATTTTCAATTTTATATAAAAATTTGTTTTATATAATCACATCTTTTTATAAATAAACTTAAAGTGAATCGAGAATTATAATTTTTCCTTTGATTTCATATAAAATACTCTCTATATTTTTAAATTTATAATATACTTTTTCGTTAAAAGGAGATTTTTTTTATTTAAATTTGTGTTATGATAATATCATTAGGAAAGGAATGATGAAATTGAAAAAGAAAACATTGGCTGGTGCAGCCTTATTATCAGGGGCTATTATTGGTTTTGTTGGTGTGACTGCAATTGAGTTTGCATGTCGTAAAGATACACCTTTAAACAAACAAAAACCAAAAGTGAATCCTCAAATTGAAAAATATCTTCCTTGGCTTAGACAACAGCATTTTGAAACATGGGAAATAACTTCTCATGATGGACTAAAACTAAAAGCCAAATTTTTAAAAGCTGATAGAGATACAAATAAAGTATTGATTGCTGTGCATGGTTATCGTTCATATAATTTAAAAGAATATGCTTATTATATTAAATTTTATCATGATTTAGGATTCCATATTTTACTACCTGATAATCGTGCTCATGGTGAAAGTGAAGGTCAATATATTGGATTTGGATGGTTAGATCGTTTAGATTGTATTCAGTGGATTCATCAAGTAAAAGATTATTTTCATAAAGATTTACAAATTGTTTTACATGGTATTTCTATGGGAAGTGCAACGGTTTTAATGGCTAGTGGTGAAGAACTTCCTAGTGATGTCAAATGTATTATTTCTGATTGTGGATTTACAAGTGTTCTTGATGAATTTAAACATGAACTTCAACAAAGACATATTCCAGCGTCACTTATTTTACCAACAGCAACTCTATTAAGTAAAAAACGTGTAGGATATAGCTTTAAAGAAGCTTCTACAATTGAACAAGTAAAAAAATCTAAAACACCAACTTTATTTATACATGGTGATCGTGACCACTTTGTACCAACCTACATGGTTTATGATCTATATAATGCATGTAATGCTGATAAAGATTTATTAATTGTTGAAGGAGCCGGTCATGCTCAAAGTTATCTTGTTGATCCAAAACTATGTGAAAGTACAATTATAGAATTCATGAATAAATATATTAAAGAATAAATGACTGATACCCAGTCATTTTTTTATCTTTGATAAAATGGACATCTTTCTTTGATACAATGTTGATTCAAATATGAAAACTCACATTTTTCATCTGTATCTTCTAAGACAATATTATAATGTTCCTTGGCAAATTGAATAGCTGTTTTTAATGAAAGAAAAGCATTTCTTTTGCAACATCTTGGTCCTCCAATTTCAGCTATGTTACTAAGTGATAAAGATGTCAGTCTTAAGTTATCTTTATAATATTCATTATCTGATAATGGTGTTGTCTGATGAATAATAGCTAGTGCTGCTCCGACAGAAGAACTAGATCCACAAATTCCCCATTGGCCACATGTTGCTCCTGGCATTTTCCTTCCTCTTTTTTCCATCTCATCTAATGCCTCTTTGAAATCAAATTCAACACCTGCATTATGCATAGCTGTTAAAAAGGCATATCCATCAATAATATGATGTACAGGTCCATGAATAGGAATATCTTTTATTTTCATTAATGACTTTACTATTTCAATAGGATTGATACTCTTTTCATTCAAACATATTTCTTTTATAATCTTCATTTGTTCATCCATAATTTCATCTCCTCTACTTCATTGTATAAAAATATATACCTATAATCAAACTGAAAAGATAAAATTCTTTGTTTATAAACGCTTATTATAAAAAACCATTCAGTAATGAATGGTCTGATTATCGAATAAAATTTGTTCTATGAAATTCTTCTTTTTCTGGCAGTCCATATTTTACTTTTCCATTATGAATACTCTTTAATAAAAATGACATATTTCTTGCCAGAACACGCATTGTTTGTAATCCTTCTTCATCTTGTAAAACTTCTCCTGCTTCCCTTCCATGAATCGCATTCCAATATTGTGTAGAAGCAATAGGCATTCCAGATATTGCAAAGAATTTATTGATTTCATCATAAGTTGATGAAATGCCACCACGTCTTGCGACTACAACACTTGCTCCTACTTTCATTGTTTTATCAAAAGATGTACTATAAAACAATCTTGTTAGAAATGATATCAATGTTGAATTTGCAGAACCATAATAAACAGGAGTTCCTACAACGAATCCATCACATTGTTCAAACTTTGGAGCTACTTGATTGACAATATCATCAAAAACACATTGATTCTTTCCCTTTTTACATGTCATACATGCAATACAACCTCTAACATCTTGATGACCAACATGAATGATTTCTGTTTCAATACCTTCTTTTTCAAATATCTTCACCATTTCATCCATAGCCATTCTTGTATTGCCTTTTACATGTGGACTTCCATTAATCATTAATACTTTCATTTTCAAAATTCCTCCTTACCATTATTTTATATGATTAAACTTCATAAGTACAATAACAATATCACATACCACTATAATCAAAACGAATAACAAAAAAAGCCTCAATGTTCCCTCATCAAAGCTTTTCTCTACTGTATTTATTTCATTACTTCAACAACACTACGAATCATAGCACCTGTTGCGCCTGTCCCATCCTGATCAGCAGTTCCAGCAATATCTAAATGAATCCATTGCGTATCTTTTTCAACAAATGATTCTAAGAAATTCGCTGCAATACTTGCTCCAGCACCTGGTTTACCAGCAGAATTTTTAAAATCTGCACTATTTGATTTCAATTTATCAAGATATGCCTGATCTAATGGTAATCGCCATCCTTTTTCATCTGCTGCTTTCATGGCTTTTTCAAATTCATGATAATAGTCATCGTCATTCGCAAAAACTCCAGTATAAGCATCTCCTAATGCTGCAACACATGCTCCTGTTAAAGTCGCAAGATCAATCAGTTTCTTTGCGCCTAATTGTTGAGCATAAGTGATGGCATCACATAAGATTAAACGACCTTCAGCATCAGTACTTACAATTTCTACTGTTTTTCCTGATAATGTTGTAATAACATCCTGTGGTTTATATGCCTCTCCACTGACAAGATTTTCAGTGACTGGTACGATTCCATAGACATTTGTCTTTGCTTGACTTCTTGCTAGTATCTGCATAATTCCTAGCACATCTGCTCCTCCACACATGTCATATTTCATACCATAACTGTTTCCTTTCAGATTGTATCCTCCTGAATCAAATGTCAATCCTTTTCCTATCACTGCTTTATATGCTTGATCTCCATCTCCATTATACTTAAGAACTATCATATATGCAGGAATATCACTTCCCTGATTGACTGCAAGGATTCCTCCTGCTTTCATGTCTTCTAGCTGTGGCTTATCAAGAATAGTACATTCCATACCACAATCTTTAGCCAACTGAATGGATTCTTTAACCATATCATCCGGTGTCATCAAATTTGATGGTGTATCGGCTAGTCTTCTGGCATAGTTGATACCTTCACCATAGATAATAGCTTCATTGATTTCATCTTGAACAGATGCTGAAGCTATGACATCTATATCCATGATAGTTTTAGCGTCATGTCCAATTTTTCTTTCCTCATATTGAGCTATGACATGGGCTTCTATCCATACTCTTACTAATGTTGACTGATTGTCTAAATGATTCACAACAAGCTGTACAGGTTGTTTGATATCTTTAGATACAGAAGAAGCCACCTTTCTTAACTTATCTGTAGTGATTTCATTTTGTTTTCCAAGCCCCACAAAAAGAATATAAGGAAAAGGATATTTTCCAAAGGTATGAATCTGAGTGATTTGAGAAAAATCCTTATCAATGTCTTGAGTGACATCATATCCTAGTGTATCAATGATATCCTGGCATACAGATTGTTCTTGATAGATAGGATAGATCATGATGTTATTGTTGAATTGTTTGATTTGTTGCATAATTTAAACCTCCTTATGCCATCTATTTTAACACTTTTATTGTCTTAAAGGCAATTGTTTCACATACAACTCTCATTTCTTAAAGAAAAAAGCCTTTTGTAGGCTCTTTTCAAAATAACCAATCCCATATTAAAGATTTGGTTTTTAAATCTTTTGTTGTTTCACAATAATTAACCTTTAAATCACCAGTTAAACTTTTCCCTAATCCATCACCTAATATAATGGTATAAACACCTTGTTTAAATGTTGCATGATAATCATCTTGATGATCAGCTAAAGCCTGATCTAGATTATCAACACCTTTAACCCATTCTTTATAATCTATCAGTAATTGATTTTTTATTTCATACATTTGATCAATATCTTCTTGTTTATAACTATGTGAAATAATTTTATATTTAGGATTTTGACTTTTTGCTTCAACACTAACACATAACATACAGACAAGAATAATAAAAATAAGCTTTTTTAGATTGTTCATAATTTCACCTCATAGTGGAATTATGAACAATACTTTTTTATTTTATACATTATTATTAATAAATTCTCATATATATCTCATATAAATCACTGATAACAAGTTTATTTTTCTTATTCAATTAACCAATCCATTATGTTATATAATTTTATACCATTATATGACATAGTTTCATTATCTAAGGATAAAATAATTTTTTCATAATTATCGTTGACTTTTTCTAGTGGAGTTAATTCTCTTTTACGGACTGATTCACTTATCATTGATTCAGTAACTTGCACATACAATTTTTCATCAGCTTTAGTCGCAATAAAATCTATTTCTAACTGATTGATCTTTCCAACCGCAATATCATATCCTCGTTTTAACAATTCAAAATAAACAATGTTTTCTAATACATGTCCTATATCTCTATTTCTATATCCTAACAAATAATTTCTTAATCCTATATCAACAATATAAAATTTTCCTAAGGTACGTAAATATTCTTTTCCCTTTATATCAAACCTCTTAATTTCATAGAAAAAATAAGCTTCTAATAAAGCATTAACATAAGCTTGAACAGTATGATGACTTGGTTTGGTTTTTCTTTCCTTTTCCAATAATCCCTCATCCATAAGAACATTTCCAATTTTTGAAATAGATATATTACTACCAATATTATCTGCAAGAAACATAATAATTTTTCTAAGTAAAACTGAATCAGTTATTTTTCTTTGACTTTTTAAAGTTTCTCTTTCTAAAATATCTCTCACTATAACCGTTGAATAAATGCCATCCAATAATGTTAAAACTCTTTCTTGTTCTAACCCTACATCAGCAATTCCTGGCATACCACCATATCGCATATAAGCTTGAAATAGTTCATTTAATTCATATCTATCTCCTTTTGAATCATAAACATATCTTTTTTTATTTCCTAAGGCGTTGATTGTTTCCTTTATTGTAAAACCATGAAAATCAATAAATTCTTGAAAAGACAGTGGTAACATTTTGATTTCTACATATCTTCCAGATAAATAAGTAGAGTATTGTGACGACAATAAATAGGCATTTCAACCTGTAATATAAATATCACAATTAAAGTCAACACGAAAAGAATTAACAACATCTTCCCATCCAGTAATTCTTTGAAGTTCATCAAAAAAAAGATACATTTTTTGATGAGGTATAATCAATTGTGAAACATAATGATAAAAATCATCAGCATTCATTTTTCTATATACATATGATTCAAAATTCATCTCTATAATTTGTTCTTCATGAACACCAGATTCTAATAAATAATTCACCATAAGCTTTAAAAGACTCGATTTCCCACAACGACGTATTCCTGTCACAACTTTAACAGGTTCTGTATCTTGAAGCACTTTTAACTTATTTAAATACAAATCTCTATTTTTTAAATCATATTTTTTCATAGAATCTCCTCCATTAAGCATATTATAGCAAAAACTTTTTATTTTATAAAGTTTTTGCTGTTGAGTGCAAAAAATTATATATTTATTTTTTTGCTATAGATTTATTTATAATTATTATAATGAGGGATATCTATAAATATTGTCATTTTATGTCAAGTATACAATATTTTAATAGAATAATGACTGAAGGTACTATTACTGATTCTAAAGTTTATATCATGCGTGGCACACGATAAAAATGGCAATGAGTAATCATTGTTCTTATACATGATAAAATAAATATATAATCATATCACCACTTTATTCAAATAACTCAATAGATTTAAAACAACCAATCCCATATTAAAGATTTGGTTTTTAAATCTTTTGTTGTTTCACAATAATTAACCTTTAAATCACCAGTTAAACTTTTCCCTAATCCATCACCTAATATAATGGTATAAACACCTTGTTTAAATGTTGCATGATAATCATCTTGATGATCAGCTAAAGCCTGATCTAGATTATCAACACCTTTAACCCATTCTTTATAATCTATAAGTAATTCATTTTTTATTTCATACATTTCATTAATATCTTCTTGTTTATAACTATTTGAAATAATTTTATATTTAGGATTTTGACTTTTTGCTTCAACACTAACACATAACATGCAGACAAGAATAATAAAAATAAGCTTTTTTAGATTGTTCATAATTTCACCTCA
>CALVFK010000095.1 GCA_944326805.1 uncultured Massilimicrobiota sp.
CGCAATTATGATGTTTTGCGTGTGAGAATGCGCCGTTTTTTTGCGATGATTATAGACTGGTATTTAGCACAGATGATTGCGGTGCTTCCAATTACCTTTTATTTTAGAGGCGGAGATTATTTAAAAGCTTCTATGTTTAAACTTGAAAATTATGATTTTCAGGTAGGGCTTGTTTTAGGTGTGTTTGGAATTGTAGTGGGAATTATTTATTATGTGCTTATTCCTATATTTTGGAAAGGACAAACAATTGGTAAAAAGATTTGTAAGATTAAGATTGTACAAGTTGATGGAAGCCCAGTGAGACCTCTTTCTATTGTTGTAAGAGAATTGATTGGTTCAACTTTTTTAGAAGGAGGAATTATCATTATTGCAACTTATATGAGACGTATGTTACCTTTGTTTGGAATGGTTATGCTTGTTGAACCATTAAAATATATTGCTTATGGGTTAACAATTGCTTCAATTGTTTATGCATATTTTCAGCCATTATCACAGTCTTTCCATGATAAGATAGCAAAAACAGTTGTTGTAAGTGAAAAATAAGATTCAAAGTAGAATCTTATTTTTATTTGTTAAAAAGAGTGTATAATAGGGAGAATAAAGGAGTGATGAAAATGAAGCTAAGTGATGAGTATATTCAAAAAGTAATAGTGAATGGAAAGGCAGAGCATAATCAAACGATTGTTTTAAAGCCTTATGATGAAAACTGGCCTGTTTTGTTTGAAAGAGAAAAACAAAGAATTTCAACAATTTTAAAAAACAAAGCTTTAATGATTGAACATATTGGATCAACTTCTGTTCCGGGTTTAGCTGCTAAACCAATCATTGATATTTTGCTTGTTGTTGAAGATGCAGGAAAAGAAGAAGACTATATGGATGCATTATTAGCGCATGGTTATATTTTAAGAATAAAGGAACCTGACTTTGAAAATCATCATATGTTTCTAGGACCGGATACTGATATTCATTTACATGTTTTTTCTCAAGGTTCAAAAGAGATAGAAAAATATCTTCTTTTTAGAAACTATCTTAGAAATCATCAAGAAGCAAAAGATTTTTATGCAAATACAAAAATGGCACTAGCAAAAAAGAAATGGAAATATGTTCAAAATTATGCAGATGCAAAAAGTGATGTTGTTCAACAAATTATGGATGCTGCAAGAAAAGAAAAGCAGTTAAATTTGTAGGCTATGATGAATTGAATAAAAATGATAAGGGGAATACCCATCACAAAATACCAATGTTTTGTTTTGTGATGAAAAAGATACATACCCATCCATACACCTAAACTTCCACCCATAAGGGCGATTGTAAAAATCAGTTTTTCACTTATACGATAGCGATGATGAATCGCTTTATATTTGTCTATTTTCATTGTTATAAAACCTATTATTGTCATAGCTAATAAATAATAAATCATAGAATCTCCTTTATTGTGTTAACATATTAAACAATTGTTGATAATCATTTTTATGAATGTGTGATTTAAGATAAATAAAATGCATAGGTCGAAAGATATAAAAGTTATCTATATGCAGCTCAATGAGCTGTTTATTTTTTATTTCTTTTTCAACAACGCCAGCATAAACAAAAGTCATTGCTTGCGTATCCATCAACATTGTTTTCATCATAGATAAACTTCCAACTTCAACAATCTGTGAGAAATTAGATAAGGAATAAATTGTCTGATGAAGATAGTTTTCTAAGATATCTCGAGTACCTGAACCTTTTTCTCTTATAAATAAAGGATAGGGAAAAAGTTGTTCAAAAGTTATTGCCTGATGTGCTAATGGATGATTTGGGCTTGCGACAGCAATAAACTTCTCTTTTTTAAGTAAATGATAATCAAAAAGTTCTGTATCAAACTGACCTTCCACAAAAGCACATTCCACCTCACCATTAATTAATTTTTGAATCAATGTTTGTGTATTGGCTACAACAATTTCACAATGATAATTTTTTGATATTATTTTTTTAGCAATCATATGGGGAATATAGTAATCAGCAATAGATAATGTTGAACCAATGATTAAAGAAGGACGAATATCCTGTAATTGTTTTTCAAAAAGCTTTTCATTATGAATTTGTGTTTTAGCATAGTGATAGAGTAATTCTCCCATTTTTGTCAGATGAAAAGATTTATGACTACGATCAATAAACTTTTGTTGATAATGTTCTTCCAATGCTTTGATATGTTGTGTCACAGCAGGTTGTGTTATATGCAAACGAATTGCTGCCTGTGTATAACTTTGACATTCTACAACTTCTATAAATGTTTTCATTTTATCATCAATCATATAAATCACCTTATTTATTATAATATATTCTTATAATAAATAAAATATTATAATTATTATTTATGGTTTAAATGTGGTAATATAGCTTTGTTGAAGGAGAAATGAGAATGAATAAGATAAAAGAAATATTACCAGGATTTATTGTTTGTGTCATCATTGGATTGCTTGCTCAGCAGATTGCAAAGTTTTTTCCAAGCATTGGTGCTGCTTTATTTGCGATAGGGATCGGGATGATTGCTGGAAATACATTTTTAAATAAAGATATTTTTAATGTGGGAACAAAATTCTCAGAAAGTCGATTGTTAGAATATTCTATTGTTTTAACGGGATTGACATTACAATTATCAGATATTATGGGAATTGGTTTTCAAGGAGTGGGCTTTATTGCCTTGCAAATGATATGTACGATTGCTATATGTTATTTGATAGGAAGAAGATTAAAATTTACTAAGAAATTTTCGTTATTGATGTGTGCCGGAAACGCTGTATGTGGTTCTTCGGCCATTGGAACTGTATCGCCTATTGTGGAAGCAGAGAGTAAAGATAAAGGAATTTCTATTACTATTGTTAATGTGACAGGAACTATCTTGATGGTTGTGTTACCAATTGTAACAGGTTTGTTATATCATCATGAAACATTGCATACTTCAGCTATGATTGGTGGAACATTACAATCGATTGGTCAGGTCATTGCTTCAGCGTCTTTGGTTAATCAGGATGTTGTGGAGTTTGCGACAATTTTTAAGATTGTGAGAATTATTTTTGTTGTTGTGGTTGCTTTGACTTATGCAAGAATGAATCTTGATGAGAATCAGCCATTGTTTGCAAAAAAAGAAGGCAAAGCATCAAAAGTAAAAGCAAAAGTACCTTGGTTTGTTATTGGATTTTTTATATTGAGTCTGATTAATAGTAGTGGATTTGTACCTGCTATTCTTTCTATCACAGCCAAAATGATAAGTACTCAATTTGAAATTATTGCTTTAGCAGCCATAGGGATGCGTGTTAAATTTGCTGATCTTATTAAAGAAGGACCTAAAGCTATGTTATATGGATGTCTAACAGGAACATCACAGGTTATATTAGCATTGATTTTTATTGCGTTATTATTGGGGTAAAGAAAAAAATCTATTTTGAATAGATTTTTTTTCTTAAGATTATAAAGTATAAAATTAATGAAATAGTAAGTAAAATATGGGATAACCCAGCGATACCAGCAATCATAGCGTCCATTGAATGAGATAATGGAATATTAAGAACTTCTACAATTCCTCTTGTTGTTAACATGACAATAAAAAAAGGTAAAGAGATGTTATATATAATAAAGAATTTTTGAAATAAAGAACTTTGATATAAATGGATATCATCTTTTAGAAAGAGAGCTAATATCAGCAATAGAAAAACACCTAAAATAAATAAATGTGTATGGATCACACTTAATGTTGTTATTCCTGTAAATTGATAAAATTTTGTGAACTCTCTGTAAAAGACACCCATCACAAGTGCCAGAATCATATATATCATGGCTGTATTGATTAATTTTTTCATAGTCTATCCTCCTGTTTATCTATCTTAATGATAGTAAAGATATTTGTCAAATCTGATACATAAGAAAAGAAGTTTTCATATCGAAAACTTCTATTGAGATTGTAAAAAAGTAATAACAGTTTTAAATAAATCACCATCAAGTTCTACATGGAACTGACCACCCTGTATTTCAGTAAAACTTTTCACAATGGCTAAACCTAAACCAGAACCATGACTGTTTCTAGACTTATCACCTTGTACAAAACGCTCTACAATTTCATTTTCATTAAAAGTCATTTCTGCTTCAGATATATTTTTAAAGATAATAGAAACGTGCTTATCTTTTTCTATAATATCAATATAGACTCTGGTATGTGCTAAAGCATATTTACTGATATTCATAAACAAGTTTTCAAAGATGCGATAAGTTTTGGAACTATCTAAATGGCATATTATTTTTTCTTGATTCATATTCCATTTGATGATAAGTTCTTTTTCTTCTAGTTTGTCCTGGCATTCTAGTTGTGCCTGTTTAATCAATGATATAATATCTATATCCACTAAATCTAATTTAATATCTCCACTATTGGCTTTACTGACTTCAAATAAATCTTCAATTAAATTCTTTAATCTTAATGCATTTCTTTCTAATATCTCTAAATAATGTTTTTGATCATGGGATTGAAGATCTTTATTTTTTAATAAGTCAATATAAGTAATAATAGAAGTTAAAGGTGTTTTTAAATCATGAGATACATTTGAAATAAGTTCTGTTTTCATTTTTTGTGATTTGACTTCTTTTTCAACGGCTTTTTCAAATCCATCTTTAATGTGTACAAATTCATCTTTTAAAGGATTAAAAATACCAATATCTTGATTGATTTGAATATCAAAATCTCCTTGAGAAAGCTGTTTTGTAGCTTGTAAGAGTGTATGATAGTCTGTTTGAATATCAATAAATTTTTTTCTGATTAAAATAAAGATAATGATAGAATAAACAACCGCAAAGAAGATACCAAACACAAAGAATAAAGAACATCCAGCAATAATGAGTAAATTAAATAAAACAATCTTTAAAACAGTTTTGTTGATAGAATCTTCTAAATCAAATTGAATGACTTTATTCATTAATCCATATCCTTGTGTAATAATCCAACCGGTACATGTGTTCTCTTTAAAATAAGCTTTTAAACCTTTATGGAAAAGATATTTAATGAAATAAGCAAAAATGACAAAGAGTAAATAGAAAATAAAGAAATAAATAATATTGACTAGAGGTGTTAAATAAGGTTCCATAGCTCCAATACCAAATTGTTGGAAAAGGTATGGAAATTGATCTTGAATTGTTCCAGCGAGTATAATAGCACTGCCAAGATACATGATTGTGGCTAACGTTGTCCATATAATGGCTAGAAATGCGAATTTAATACGTATGACAAAAGTCAAGAAGTGACTTTGTAGAAGATATTTCATAGGAATACATAAAGTGACAATACTACAAATGAGGATGGCTGTAAAAATATAAGGAAATGAATAAAGATGTAATTGACTACGAGATGTATTCAACAAATAAGAACCAATAGGGCTTGTCATATGCAATTGATCACTGACAGCTAAAGTGATTGTGATATTTTGTAAAGGTTGATAATGCAAAGTGACATCTTTTTGTGTGTTTTCATCAAAGTAAGTTTGTGTGTAAGAAAAAAGAGAATCTAATGAATAGATGTTATATTCATTATCACTTGTAGAAATGATGCTTGGTATCCCTTTTTCATTAAATTGGACTTGCATATACCATTGATATTTCTTTTGTAGATTTTTATTTGTAGATATTTGAGCAATGGAATCTTTGGTATTAGAAAATTGTTGTTGTGTTTGGTTGTTGATAATATGAAAGAAAATATCTTCTTTTTGATAAAATTCATCGAGTTTATTTTCTATCTGATATTGAAAATCATAATAAGACTCATTGAAGTTATCTGGAGGTGATTGGTAGTAATCAAGAAGTGAAATTGAAGGATCTTGATTTTGCTTTAATAAAAAGTCAGATGCATAACTGTATTCAACCAGATGAGATGTGACATAATCTGAAATATCCGTTTTTTCAAAATTAGATTTTTGGATAGCTTGATTAATAAGAGGATAGCATAAATAAGTTCCAATACTTGTTATAAGAAGAATAATTAAAATTATGAAACTTGCAATATGTTGTTTTATTTTCATCGTTCATCCCTGCCTTGTTTTTCGATTTTATATCCAACACCCCAGACAACTTTTAAATACTGGGGATGTTTAGGATCGATTTCAATTTTTTCTCTTAAATTACGAACATGAACCATCACAGTATCAGTATTAATAGCGTCTTCTTTCCAGACACTTTCATAAATGTTTTCGGCTGAAAAAACTTTACCGGGATAAGCCATCAGTAATTCTAAGATTTTAAATTCAATAGGAGTGACTTTGATTTGACGATTATCAACACTGACGGTTTTGGTATCTAAATTCAGTTCTAAGCCACCGACTGTATAAATGTTTTGTCCATTTTGGTTTGATGTTGCATCTAAATATTTATGATATCGCCTTAAATGTGATGAAACTCTTGCTAATAACTCTATTGGAACAAATGGTTTTGTCATATAATCATCAGCACCTATATTTAAACCAGTCACTTTATCAATATCTTCAGATTTTGCTGATAACATG
>CALVFK010000096.1 GCA_944326805.1 uncultured Massilimicrobiota sp.
CAATGTTGATAACGATTTTTTCCATAGCTGGAACTTGCATTACAGAACTATAGTTAAATTTAGTCATTAATGACTTAACAATTTCATTTTCATAACGTTCCTTTAGTCGGTTCATTATTTAACCTCCTTCCGATTACTTTTTCTTTTTTGTAGTTTTATCTAAGGCTTTACCTGTTTTTTTGTTAATACGGTATTTTTTACCTTCTTCATCAAAAGCGTAACCAATTTTTACAGCTTGTTTTGCTTTTGAATCATAGTATGCAACATTAGAAACATGAATAGGTGCTTCTCTTGTTACAATACCACCTTCTGGATCTGCTTGTGAAGGTTTAATATGTTTTGTTACCATGTTCACACCTTCAACAATCACTCTATCTTCTTTTCTTAGAATTTGAATAATTTCTCCAGTTTTCCCTTTATCGCTACCAGCGATAACTTGAACTGTATCACCTACACGTAATTTCATCTTCTCGTTTCCTCCTATAATACCTCAGGAGCTAATGATACGATTTTCATAAAATCAGCATCTCTTAACTCTCTTGCTACCGGTCCAAAGATACGAGTTCCTTTAGGTGAATTATCATCTTTAATAATAACACAAGCATTATCATCAAATTTAATGTAAGAACCATTTTCACGGTTAACACCATATTTTGTTCTTACGATAACAGCTTTTACAACTTCACCTTTTTTAACTGTACCACCTGGAGTCGCTTGCTTTACTGTCGCTACGACTACATCACCGATGTTACTAAATTTTCTATTTGAACCACCAAGGTTTCTAATTACTAGTACTTCTTTTGCTCCTGTATTGTCAGCAACTTTTAATCTGCTTTCATTTTGGATCATTCAAGTGACCTCCTTTCAGATTCTATTCATTAAATAATTTCTGCTTTTTTTACAACTTCCACTAAACGGAAACGTTTAGTTGCAGATAATGGACGAGTTGCCATGATTTTTACAACATCTCCATCTCTAGCAATATTTTCTTCATCATGAGCCTTAAACTTTTTAGAAGATTTAACACGTTTTCCGTATTTTTTGTGTTTAACATGAGTTTCAACTAAAACAGTAATTGTTTTATCCATTTTTGTAGAAATGACTGTTCCAGTGTAAACCTTACGATTATTTCTTTCCATAGTCTACTCCTTCTATTTGTTTAATTCTCTTTCTCTAATAATTGTTTTAATTCTAGCGATATTTTTTCTAACTGTTCTAATACGAGCAGTATTTTCTAATTGTCCTGTTGCTTGTTGGAATCTTAATCCAAATAATTCTTTTTTATACTCTTCTACTTTGTTAAGTAATTCTTGAGTTTCTGTATTTCTAATATCTTGAACTGTCACAATTACTCACCTCTTCCAATAATCTTACATTTCACTGGTAATTTGTGAGATGCAAGTCTTAATGCTTCTCTTGCAACTTCTTCTTCTACACCAGCAACTTCGAACATAACGCGACCTGTTTTTACAACTGCTACCCATTCTTCTGGAGCACCTTTACCTGAACCCATACGGACTTCAAGAGGTTTCTTTGTTTTAGCTAAATGAGGGAAGATTCTAATCCAAACTTGCCCACCACGTTTCATATAACGGTTCATTGCAATACGAGCAGCTTCAATTTGTCTTGAAGTAATCCAAGCACCTTCTTGAGCCTGTAATCCAAATTCACCAAATGAAACTTGAGTTCCACCTTTAGCTTTACCTTCATATTTGATTCTATGAGGTCTTCTATATTTAGTTCTCTTAGGCATCAACATGATTATTTATCCCCTTTCTTCTTTGCAGGAAGAATTTCTCCCTTACAAATCCAAACTTTAACTCCTAATTTTCCATAAGTTGTGTCAGCTTCAGCAGTCGCATAATCAATGTCAGCTCTTAATGTATGAAGAGGTACAACACCTTCTGAATAACCTTCAGTTCTTGCCATATCAGCACCACCTAAACGTCCTGAAACAGCAGTTTTGATTCCTTTAGCCCCAGCTCTCATAGCTGATTGAATAGCTCTTTTTTGAACTGTTCTAAAAGAAGCACGGTTTTCTAATTGTTCAGCAATTTTGTTAGCTACAAGTTGAGCAACAACATCTGGATTTTTAATTTCAACGATATTGATAAACACTTGTTTACCATTAACCATTTTAGCAACTTCTTTTCTTAAAGCATCAACAGCTTCACCATCTTTTCCAATAACTACACCAGGACGAGATGTATGAACATAGATGCTTACACGATTTTTAGATCTTTCAATTTCAATATTAGCGACATAAGCGCCTTTTAACTTTGCATATAAGAATTCACGAATCTTGATATCTTCGTGCAATAATGAAGCAAAGTCTTTATCATTGGCATACCATCTTGAATTCCAATCACGATTAACACCAACACGTAATCCAACTGGACTTACTTTTTGACCCATACTTTGCCCTCCTATCTTTCAGCAACCACACAAGTGATGTGGCTTGTTCTTTTTAAAATTTGAGTTCCGCTTCCTTTTGCTCTAGCACGGAATCTTTTTAATGTAGGACCTTCATCTACATAAATTTCTTTGATATATAATTTATCTTCCTGCGCACCTTCATTGAATACAGCATTTTGTGCAGCAGATTTAACGACTTTAATGATTGCAGGAGTTGCACTTTTATTAACGAATTCTAAGATTCCAAGTGCTTCTTTTACTTGCTTCCCTCTTACCAAGTCAACAACTAATCTTGCTTTTTGAGGTGAAACACGAATCATTTTAGCTTGAGCTCTTGCTTCCATGTTTATTTTCTCCTCTCTTTCTATTTACCAGATTTTTTATCATCAGCATCATGACCATGATAAGTTCTTGTAGGAGCAAATTCTCCTAATTTATGTCCAACCATATCTTCAGTAACATATACTGGAATGTGTTCTCTTCCGTTATAAACTGCGAATGTATGTTCAATAAATTGTGGGAAGATTGTAGAACGTCTTGACCATGTTTTAATGACTTCTTTTTTGTTTGCAGCATTTAATGCTTCAACTTTTTTCATTAAGTGTTCATCCACGAATGGACCTTTTTTCAAACTTCTTGCCATATTCTATAACCCTCCTTCTTATTTACCGTTACGACGACGTACGATTAATTTATTTGAAGCTTTCTTTGTATTTCTTGTTTTAACACCAAGTGCTTTTTTACCCCATGGAGTCATTGGTGCTTTACGACCTATTGAAGTTCTACCTTCACCACCACCGTGAGGGTGATCATTAGGGTTCATAACAGAACCACGAACTGTAGGTCTAATACCTTTCCATCTATTACGTCCTGCTTTACCAATGTTAACTAATCCATGATCTTCATTTCCAACAACACCAACTGTTGCTCTACATTTTGCTAAGAATTTTCTTACTTCACCAGAAGCTAATCTTACAGTAACATATTTTCCTTCTTTACCTAAGATTTGAGCAGAGACACCTGCTGATCTTGCAATTTGTCCACCTTTTCCAGGATGCATTTCAATATTGTGGATAACTGTACCTTCAGGCATATTCCCCATTGGTAAACTATTACCAACAATAATATCAGCATTTTCTCCTGAAACGATTTTCATTCCAACTTCTAAACCTTTAGGAGCTAAAATATATCTTTTTTCACCATCTACATAGTGAATTAATGCAATATTTGCAGATCTGTTTGGATCATATTCGATTGTTGCAACTTTACCAACAATATCATCCTTATTACGTTTAAAATCAATAATACGATATAAACGTTTATGTCCACCACCATGATGACGAGTAGTGATTACACCTTGATTATTACGCCCACCAGTTTTTGATAAACGAACAGTCAATGATTTCTCAGGCTTATTAGTAGTAATTTCTTCATAAGTCAAAGAAGTCATATTACGACGACCATTTGTCGTAGGCTTATATACTTTAATAGGCATCTTTTTTCCTCCTTATTTTTCTTATCTGGAATCGAGTTCATTCCAATAATATATTGGACTATTCTTCACCGAATAAATCGATTGAATATCCTTCTTTTAATTTAACAATAGCTTTTTTTCTTCTATTAGTTTTACCAACGTATCTACCCATTCTTTTTGTTTTAGGTTTCACATTCATAATGTTTACTTTTTCAACTTTAACGTCAAACATTTTTTCAACTGCAACTTTTACTTCAGTTTTATTTGTGTTTACATCAACATCAAATGTATATTTGTTTTCGTTTTGTTGTAACAATAAAGATTTTTCAGTAAGTACTGGTTTCTTTAATACATCAGTTATATGTGCCATTATGCCAATACCTCCTCAACAGCTTTGATAGCTCCTTCAGTCATAACTAACTTAGTGCTATCTACGATATCATAAACGTTAAGACCTTTAGAATTGATAACTTTAACACCAGGAATATTTCTTGCTGATAAAGCTACGTTTTCATCAACTTCATCCATAACGATTAATGTTTTTCTATTTGCTTCTAAGTTTTCTAACACTTTAACCATTGCTTTTGTTTTTGGAGCATCAATAGCAATGTTATCTAAAACAGTTAATTCACTATCAATGACTTTTTGACTTAAAGCAGATTTAAGTGCTAAACGTCTTACTTTCTTATTCATTTTTAATTTATAGTTTCTATCTGGTGTAGGACCAAATACAACTCCTCCACCTCTCCATTGTGGAGCACGGATAGATCCTTGTCTTGCTCTACCTGTACCTTTTTGACGCCAAGGTTTCTTTCCTCCACCTTTAACTTCAGTACGGTTTTTCACTTTATGAGTCCCTTGTCTCCATGAAGCTCTTTGTAGTAAGACCATATCAAAGATTGCTTGATTATTTGGTTCAATACCAAATACAGATTCATTCAATTCTGTATCTTTTACTTTTTGTCCTTCTTGATTATATACTGCAACTTTTAACATTAGTTTTCCTCCTTTCGCTTCATTATTCAGCAGCTTCCACTGCATCAGTAGCTTCTACTACTGGACTTTCAGTTTCATATACAACTAAATCTTTAGCTGGATTCACTTTTCCATTTCCTTTGATTGCAGATTTTACAACAACCAAACCTTTTTTAGGTCCAGGAATTGATCCACTAATTAACAATACATTGTTTTCTACATCAACTGCAACGATTTCCAAGTTTTGAACTGTTCTTGTTACGTTACCCATATGTCCTGGTAATTTCTTACCTGGAGCGATTCTGTTTGGAGCGATTGGTCCCATTGAACCTACGATTCTATGAGCACCTGAACCATGCCCCATTGGACCTCTTTGTTGTCCATGTCTTTTTATAACACCTTGATAACCTTTACCTTTGCTAGTTCCAGTTACATCAACCACTTCACCAGCTACAAAGCTATCAACCTTTATTTCTTGACCAACTTCATAACTCATCATTTCGTCAAAACGAAATTCTTTAATGAAGCGCTTAGGAGCTGTTTTAGCTTTTGCAACATGTCCCATATGTGGTTTAGTTGCTAATTTTTCTCTCTTGTCTTCAAAACCTACTTGGATAGCATCATATCCATCAGTAGCAACTGTTTTCTTTTGTAAAACAACGTTTGGTGTTGCTTCAACAACTGTTACTGGGATTAATTTTCCATCAGTAGTGAACACTTGAGTCATTCCAATCTTACGACCTAAGATTCCTTTCATGAGTTACACCTTAACCTTTCCTTATAATTTAATTTCAATATCCACACCACTTGGTAATTCTAAACGAGTTAATACATCAACTGTTTCTGGTGTTGGATTCACAATGTCAATAAGACGCTTGTGAGTTCTGATTTCAAATTGTTCACGAGAATCTTTATACTTATGAACTGCTCTTAAAATTGTATAAATTTCTTTTTCTGTAGGTAGTGGTACAGGACCAACTACTTGAGCACCTGATTTTTTAGCAGCTGCTACAATTTTTTCTGCAGAAGCATCTAAGATTTTGTGATCAAATGATTTCAATCTAATTCTAATTTTGTTGTTTGCCATGACTTATTCCTCCTTCATTGCCAATATTTGGCTGCTCCATGCGAATTCCCTGACTACGCCCTTCCGCTCATGACAACGGCTATCAGCGTTTCAGCAACCTCGCACTTCTTCGCTTTTCACAACAAGGCCATTATACGCGAATATTCTATAAAAATCAAGTAAAAAATGATATTTTTTTATTATTTTATCGATAGAATTTCAATTATTTAATTTAGCTTTTTAATATGTAAAATTACCATATCATCTATAACATCTGATTATATATTCCATATTCAATAATATACTATATATAATGAATTGTTTGCTGAATTAAGACTCAAAAATAAAAGTTCGTAAGATCATTTATATAATCTTACGAATTCTTTACCTATACATTACTTACTACTAAAGTTATTTATAATAAATGTTAAAGACGACATATAAAAATACTAACCTGCATCCAATGCACAAGTCAGTAGATCCATGAGCAGAAAGTGAATAAAAAAAGGACCCGATCAGGGTCGTGGAACCGGCAGCTTGCTATTGTCGCGG
>CALVFK010000097.1 GCA_944326805.1 uncultured Massilimicrobiota sp.
TCAAAGAAACAATCATGTTGACAGGAGATTCAAATCAAGTGGCACAAAAGGTTGCGAAAGAGATTGGTATTGATCGTATTTATAGTGAACTTTTACCAGCTGATAAAGTTGAAAAAGTAGAAGATATATTACAAAACAAGGGTGAAAAAGAAAAAGTTGCTTTTGTTGGTGATGGGATTAATGATGCACCAGTTTTATCACGTGTAGATATTGGTATTGCGATGGGAGCTTTAGGTTCAGATGCAGCCATTGAAGCAGCGGATATTGTTTTAATGGATGATGATCCAGCCAAGATTTCATTAGCAATGAAAATCTCTTTAAAAACTTTAAGAATTGTAAAAGAAAATATTGTATTTGCTTTAGCTGTAAAGTTTATCTGTTTATTTTTAGGAGCAATTGGTATTGCGAATATGTGGTTAGCTATCTTTGCAGATGTAGGTGTTATGGTTATTGCAGTTATTAATGCAACACGTGCTTTAAAAATAAGGTAACAAAACTGTTACCTTTTCTTTTGATTTTTAACGTGATATAATAGGCTTCTGGATAGGAAGGTGTGTTTGATATGAGTCATCGAATGATTAAAAACATAGCAGGAGTTTTCATTGGAAATACACTTTATGCTTTAGCTGTATTATTGTTTATTGTTCCTAATGGATTGATTACAGGGGGATCAACTGGTTTATCTATAGGTGCTTTTCATCTTTTTGGTATACCGATGACATTATTTTTATCAGTTTTTAATATTATAATGTTTTGTTTGGGTTTCTTTGTTTTAGGAAAAACCTTTGCATTCACAACATTAATCAGTACTTTTTATTATCCATTGATTTTAAATGTTTTTGAAAATACCATTGGTTATACTCAAATGACAACAGATCCTTTATTAGCTGCATTGCTTGGTGGGGTTATGATAGGAAGTGCTATAGGTCTTGTGATTAAGTGTAATGCTTCTACGGGAGGAATGGATATTCCACCATTAATCATTAATAAAAAGACAGGTATTCCTGTCTCTGTTTCAATGTATGCTTTTGATTTTTTAATTTTATTAGTTCAGATTTTTTATACAAATAGAGAAATGGTTTTGTATGGAATTGTTTTAGTAGCTACTTATACAATTATTTTGGATAAGGTTTTGGTTGTGGGGAAAGCACAAACAGAAGTTATGATTGTTTCCAAAGAATATGAACGTATCAATGAAATGATTATCCATGAATTAGATCGTGGAACAACAATGTTGAAATCTATTTCAGGTTATATGAAAAATGAATATCCAGTGATTTTAACAGTTATTTCTCATCGTGAATTGCCACGATTAAATCAACAGGTTTTAAATATTGATGAACATGCTTTTATGATTGTCAGTAAAGTCAATGAAGTTAAAGGAAGAGGTTTTACATTTAAAAAAGAATATATTGAATCATAATGATAAAAGATATAATGAAAGAATGGAGGGAAATTATGAGTCAAGATTGTAATCATGATTGTCAATCATGTCAGGAAGATTGTCAAGAAAGAAGTTTTTTAGCACCAATGAATAAAGATTCACATATTAAAAAAGTGATAGGTGTTGTAAGTGGTAAGGGTGGTGTAGGAAAATCATCTATAACATCTTTATTAGCCGTTTTAAAACAAAGACAAGGATATCAATGTGCCATTTTAGATGGAGATATTACAGGTCCTTCTATTGCAAAAACATTTGGTGTTGAAGGAACACAGATTTATTCTAATGGAGAGTCCATTATTCCAGCGAAGTCTTTAGAAGGTATTCGTATTATGTCAACAAATCTTTTATTAAACGATAGTGAAGAACCTGTTGTCTGGCGTGGCCCTATTTTAGCGGGAATGATTAAACAGTTCTGGAGTGATGTGCAATGGGGAGATGTCGATTATATGTTTGTAGATATGCCTCCAGGTACTGGAGATGTGCCATTAACGATTTTTCAATCATTACCATTAGATGGTATTGTTATTGTGACAAGTCCTCAAGAACTTGTCAGTATGATTGTTTCTAAAGCTGTTAATATGGCTAGAACAATGAATATTCCTATTCTTGGTATTGTAGAAAATATGAGTTATGTTCAATGTCCTGATTGTGAAAAGAAGATTTTTGTATTTGGGAAAAGTCATTTACAGGATGTTGCGAAAAAGTATGACTTACATATTTTAGGTCAATTACCTTTGGATAGCGAATTAACTCAGCTTTCTGATATGGGAATGATAGAAAACTACTCATCTAAGTGGTTGGATGCCTTTGAAAAGGAAATTGAATTTTTTTAATTTGATAGTATTTTAAAAAATCATGGCGATGTCGTTATGATTTTTTATATTCCTTTTTTGTTGATTTGATTATAAAATAGATAATAATGTATTTAATTTGTTCTTATAAATATTTGATATATCTTTATTGTTATGATATTCTTTTCTATAGGTGGTGAAAACATTATGGCAAAATATAAAAATGTTGCAAGTGATATAATTGAGAGAATAAAAAAACATGAATTTAAAGATATTGGAAAATTACCAACTGAGGATGAGATGATAGAATATTATAATGTATCAAGAAATACAATTCGTTCTGCTTTGAAAACACTGACAAGTCAGGGAGTTATTTATTCAAGACAAGGAAGTGGCTTTTATATACGTCAACGAAGTAATGATAATTGTATACCTATTACGGGAACGAATGGATTAACATATGATTTTCCGCATAATACTTTTACAAATGTTGTGCTTTCGATAGAATTATTAAAAGCTGATGAAATACTAGCAAAGAAAATGTTTTGTGAAGTAGGTGATTCAATTTATTTTTGTAAACGATTGAGAATTCTTGATGATAAGAAATTTGCATTGGAATTTAGTTATTATAATCAAAAGATTGTTCCTTATTTAGGAAAAGAAATAGCTGAAAAATCAATTTATAATTATTTGCAAGATAATTTAAAATTGAAGTTCGGATTTGCTGATAAACACATTTCTGCGATTAAATTAAATAAAGAACAAGCAGAACTTCTTGAATTAGAGACTGGAGATCCAGGATTGGTTATTGCAGATACAGTTTATTTGGATAATGGAATGATGTTTAATACTTCACAAGTTATCTATAATTATAAATATGCAAATTTTTATGCGATGGCAGTTAGGTAAGAAGAGATGAAATTTATAATTGTATAATTCAGTTATGGGAAGAAATTTTAATAAAAAAATTTCTTTTTTTTATTAAAATATATTTAAAGACTAGATTGTTATTAAAAATTAAATTAAATTTATACCAACAAATTTTTTGAAAGGGCTTTACATTTTTAAGATAATGGGATATAATGCATAATGTAAATATTGGTACCAATAAATAAAAAAAATTCTAACAAATCGGAGGGAACAAATGCAAGGTAAAACGATATGCAAATTATTAAAAATTGTCATGTTATTGATTTTTGTTTTAGGTAGTACACCCGTAGAGATTTATGCTTTAGAAAATGAAGCAAAGGCGCCTTTAATGTTTGAAGATTTTGAAGGAACAGAAGAGGGGATTATAGCAACGAACGATGCTGAATTTAGTCTTGTTGAAAGCAGTGCAACAGGTCAAGGGAATAAGGTTGCTCAATTAAAGGTTACATCTAGTGATTGGCCTAGTATTACTCATCGAAGTTTAAAGATTGAAAAAGATGAGTCTGTAGATGTATCTCATTATAAATATATAACTTTTTGGATTAAAGACACTACGGGGCAATCAAATAGTGTGAGATTATCTTTGATTGATAAGAATGGAAAATTTGTAGAAGGTGAATGGAGCGAAAATGCAGCCATTGGAAAATGGTGTCAATTATCGATTGATCTAGATAAATTTTCTAGTCTTGATTTAACATCAATTACTGGTTTATATATTGGAGAATGGAATGAAGGTACATATCTTATAGATGATATACAGTTTAGTGATGTTTTAGCAAAAGATTTAAGTGTAAGTGCTAGTGTACCATCAGGGACTTATTTTGACTCATTTTCTGTTGATTTAAGTAGTAAAGATGGTCAGAATATTTATTATACAACTGATGGAAGTCAACCAACCACATCTAGCAAAAAATATCAAGATTCTATAGATGTTCACGATGATATGGATATTAAAGCTATTGTAGAAGTCAATGGAAATATCAGTGAAGTTTATGAATTTCATTATACAGTTGACCATAATCTAAAGACATACTATACACCAGTTGTTGTTCAAACGTTTGAAGAAAGAATAAGTGCAACAGCAAGTGCAAATGCTAAAGTCGAATTAACAAGTGATGAAAAACATAAAGGTCAACAAAGTTTAAAGTATGAAAGAACAGCTAGCGGTGGGACTAGTGCATCTGATGGAAGTATAAAAGTTGATTTTAATCATCCTGTTAATGGAACAGATTTGAAATATTTAATTTTTTATATTAAAGATACGCAAGGAAGTAACACAATGCAGATTTCTTTGATTGATGAAGATGGCAAAGAATCAAGCTATGATTGGCAAACTCCTTCAACACTAAAAAATAGCTGGAGCCAATATTTTATTGAACTTGATGATATTCAGGGAATTGATAAGACAAAAATTTCAGGAATGAGATTAGGTCAATGGAATGCAGGAACATATTATATTGATGATATTTATTTAGATAATTATTTATCAACAGGAATTCCAGAATTAAAACCATCAGCTGTGGAAATGAGTATTGATGATGGGTATCGTTTTAAAGATACATTATCTTTATCATTGAGTAATGATCAAAATGCACCCATATATTATACGGTTGATGGAACTCAACCAACAAAGGATAGCCAATTATATAGTAATAGGATTACGCTTAATGGGACAACAACGATTAAAGCAGTGACTTATGATAATGGTGTATATGGCGATGTTGTCACAAGAACGTATACAAAAGATGAAAATGTCTTAACTGATGTTACAAGTGATAAAGAAACTGGTAAATATGTGAAACCGATGGAAGTAACTTTACAAACAGTTGATTCTCTTGATATTTACTATACAATTGATGGAAGTACACCAACTGTTAATAGTACAAAATATAAAACTCCAATATCAGTTGATCATACAACAGTTATTAAAGCTGTATCTAGTAAAGATAATCAATTAGGAAATGTTATGACGTTTGAATATCAATACCCAAGTGTACCTGCAAAAGTTACAGCAAGTAAGGATCAATTGTTATTCAATAGTGCGACTACAGTAGAATTTATCAGTGATCCAGATGCAACTATATATTATACAACAGATGGTAGTCAGCCTGATACAAACAGTCAAGTTGCTGAAGGATATGTAAATATTGATAAAACAATGACAGTTAAAGCGATGGCTTATCGTGATGGAATGGCTAGTGGTGTGTCTGCTTTTGAATATGTTATTGTACCAAAAGCAGTTGTTGCAGATAAAAAAGCAGGAACATATCAAGGATCAGTTGTTGTTGAGATGAGAGTACCAGATACAGATCAAGTAGAAATTTATTATACAACTGATGGTAGTGATGTTACTGTTGAAAATGCTATACATTATACACAACCAATTCTGGTAAGTGAGAATACAACTTTTCATGTTGCAGCTACTTATAAAAATAGCTCAAGTTTAGGTGAACAAAGCACACATCAATATATTATTAAACCAATTGAAAAAGTTGTGAAACCTGTTATTACACCAGCTAGTGGATGTTATGGACAAAGACAACTTGTTTCTATGCATACTGATACAAATCAAGGAAAGATTTATTATACATTAGATGGTTCAACTCCTAATTTAAATAGTCAATTATTTGAAAAAGATTTTTATGTTGATCAAACCACAACTGTTAAAGCTGTAACGGTTAAAGGAAATCAAATGAGTGATATTGTGACAAACACTATTGAAGTTACTGATCAATCAAGTCCTTTCTTAAAAACTGATGGTAAAGTTATTCGTAATAATTATGGTGGTGGAGAAGTTGTCCAATTAAAAGGAACAAATATTGGAGGCTGGCTTGTGATGGAAAATTGGCAGTGTCCAGTGAATTCACCAGATCAGAAAACGACGTTAAAAGTACTGACTGAACGTTTTGGAGAAGAAAAGGCGTGGCAACTTATTAATACTTATCAAGATAATTGGTTTACTGAAAAAGATTTTGATGTATTAAAGGACGAAGGTGTTAATTGTTTAAGATTACCAGTAACATATTTTGAAATGGCTAATGAAGATGGAACACTTAAGTCAAGTGCTTTTGAAAGAATTGATTGGGTGATTGAAAATGCTTCAAAACATGATATGTATGTATTGATTGATATGCATGGAGCTTTCGGGTCACAGAATGGTAAAGATCATTCTGGAGATGTGACTTATCCTGATGTGGGTAATTTCTTTG
>CALVFK010000098.1 GCA_944326805.1 uncultured Massilimicrobiota sp.
CGAGTGCTCATCTATAATATCATCTATCCCTCCCCTTTGCAACCCTTTTTTGCATATTTTTTTAAAAAAGTTCATTTTCATTGATTTTATCATGGTTTTTTTCTTCAATTTTCCAAAAAAAAGAATATCTTTTTTTAACTCGATATTCTTCACATATATTTTTTTTATTTTTTATAATGAACAGCAGCAGTAATTGCACTCATCAACGTTGCACGTAATTGTCCTTTTTCTAATGCTTCAACACCACAAATTGTTGATCCTCCTGGTGAACAAACTTGATCCTTTAAAACTCCTGGATGCTGATGAGTTATTTTTTGCATCATAGCTGCACCAACTAAAGTTTGCGATGCTAATTGATATGCCAATTCTCTTGGCACCCCTTCTTTAACAACACCATCCGCTAAAGCTTCAATCATCATATAAACAAATGCCGGTCCACAACCACTCAAAGTTCCCGCTGTCGCCATCAAATGAGATGATACAACTTCAACACAACCAATAGCTCCAAACATATCTTTTACAAACTTAAATTCTTCTTCTTTAAGCGAATGACGTTCTTCTATTAATGACATCCCTTGTCCGACACGTACAGGCGTATTAGGCATAACAAAAACATGTCTTGTTGAAGCCGGCAATAACTCTTGATATTTTTCAAAATCATAACCCAGAACAATTGAAATAATTGCTTTTTCCTCCAGCTGTTCTCTATAGCTATTTAATAAAGTTTCAACACCCTGAGGTTTAACACCTATTAAAATCAATTCACTTTCATCTATAACCTCTTTGATATTATGAGCTCTTTCAATACCCATATCTTCCATTTTTTGCATCATTTCATCATTAATATCGTATCCAATACAATCACAAGGTTTTAAAAAAGCAGATTGAATAATACCTTGTGCAATAGCTCCCGCCATATTACCAAAACCAATAAATCCTAACTTTACCATTTTAACCTCCAAATAAAGAAAAGCTAACAATCTTGTTAGCTTACAATTTTCTATTTCTCAAAAACGCTGGAACGTCATCATCTTCATCATCATCTTCATAAATTGATGGTTTCACAACAGATTCAAATGAAGACGTTTGTTTTACAGGTGTAGGTGCTGGTTCTTCTTCATCTTCAAAACCAGTTGCTATAACTGTTACAATCACCTGATCATCTAATTGTTCATTGATAGCTACACCCAAAACAGTATTGACATCATTACCAACCGCTTCTCTAATTGTTGCTAATGCAGTATTGGCATCATATAAAGTAATGTTAGTACCACCAGTCACATTAACAATAGCATCTTTAGCTCCAGCAATAGACACATCTAACAATGGTGAAGATATAGCTCTCATAGCTGCTTCTTCAGCTTTATTTTCTCCATCACTCATACCAATACCAATCAATGCTGATCCTCTATCCTTCATAACAGAAGAAACATCTGCAAAATCAAGGTTGATAAAGGCAGGAATAGCAATCAAATCAGTAATTGTCTGTACCCCTTGTCTTAATACATTATCCGCTTCTCTAAATGCTTCACCCATTGGTTTACGACCAATAGCCTCCAAGAGGCGATCATTAGAAACAACAATAATAGAATCAACATTTTCTCTCAATTCAGCCAATCCGCTTTTGGCTTGTCGTAAAACCTTAGGTCCTTCAAAAGTGAAAGGTGATGTCACAACTCCAACCGTCAAAGCTCCTAATTCACGCGAAATTTTAGCAACAACAGGTGCTGCCCCAGTTCCAGTTCCACCACCCATTCCTGCTGCAATAAAGACCATATTGGCCCCAGACAAAGCAGTTTTGATTTCTTCCTCTGTTTCTAAAGCAGCTTTACGGCCAACTTCAGGATTTCCACCTGCTCCTAAACCATGTGTCAATTCTTTACCTAAAACAATTTTATTTTCAATATCAATCCCTTTTAAAATTTGAGCATCAGTATTAGCCACATAGAAATCAACACCTTTGACTCCATCTTTAGCCATTCTTGCAACTGCATTGCAGCCACCACCACCAACACCAATGACTTTAATTTTTGCAACTTGAACAAAATCTAAATTCCCATCCATATTTCTATCCTCACTTTTATATTAATCTTCTTCACTAAATAAATTTTCAATTACTTTCGTCAATTTACCCTTTTTCTTTGCATCTGAGCTATAAGCAGTCTTTGTTTTCGTTAATCCTTTAAAACGAATGCTCATCGTATTAGAAATATCCGGCAATACGAGTGACGAATCTATTTGCCCGAAAATTTTTAAACGATCATTCAGATAATACATCATACCTAGACAAGAAACAAACGACATATCACGTGCCCCAATTGTGTCAGGACGATATGTTCTTACTGCACTGTTTAAAACTTTTGTAGCAATGTCGTCAATAGCTGGTAATTCTCCACCACCACCAACAATCACAGTTTCATAACTTCTACCATCATTAATGACTTCAATCTTTGTCTTAATGACTTCCATAATTTCCTGAACTCCTTCAGATAAGACCTGTGCTAAATCTTTTTGAGTAAAATGCTTCTCTATATCATTTTGACTCGTCGTATGTATAACATCTTCATCTCCAATATGAAGATCACATGTCCCATATTTTACCTTATATAATTCTGCCTTATCCATAGGAATTTGCCATGATGTTGCTATCTTTCTTGTCAAATCATAGCCACCTACATGAGCCTGTGCAATATATTTCAAGTATCCATCTTCAAAGAACGCAACCGTTGAATTACGATATCCTATATCAATAAGAATAGCCCCTTCTTGAAGATAAACTGCATCAAATGCTTCTTTTGCACAAGCATAAGCATTAATTGTAATATCTAAAACTTCCACCCCAGCTTTTTCAACAGCATTAACATAATCATAAAGCAACTTCTTTCTTGAAGTAATCACTAATGATTCCACTTTCAACGATGCTGATTTTTCACCAATAGGAATATCTTTCATTGATTTCGTATCTAAATAAAACATTGCTGGAATGACAGAAATAACTTCCTCATCTTCTTTTAAAGCAAAACGTTTGGAAAGTTTTAAAGCACGAACAATGTCCTCACTTGTAATCTGATCCAAAGGAGAATTAACTTTTGTAATCCCATCACTTTGATAGATATGGGCATGAAAAGACGGTATACATAAAGCCACTTTTGAAATCATTGCCCCTAAAGATTTTGATGCCTCATCAATAAGCTGTTTAATTTCACTGACAACAACAGGCATATTTTCAATTTGACCTTTACGAATTCCATGACTAGTGATTTTCTTGGCAAAAAGTACATTAATATTAGCACTTACAACCTCACCAACAAGCAATTTAACCGTTGCACTTCCTATATCTAATACAGCATAGATATTCTTCATATACGCTTCTCCTTCAAAAAAATACTTCTTTAATATTGTAGCATAATTTCAATCATAAGAAAACACATAAATGACGAAAAAAAGTCCTCAAGACAAAAAAATAACGCATTTAAAAAATGCATTATTTACAATCTTTCATATAAACATAATTTCCCTCGAAACTAAACACACATTTATTTTTAAAGGCTTCTTTATTGGCCACATAATCATATCTATTATTCAATTGGTCTGCCATATCCTCAATACGTAAATATAAGATTTTTCCATCATCCATAATAAATTTCAAACGTGTTTCATCCGCTTCTTGGGGATCATAAAGAATATCACTTGTCTGACTTTTTACAATTTCAGGGATTTTCACATATTCTTTAGCAAACTGTTTTAATAATTTTAAATCCTTGAATTGTGTAATACGTGGTGTTGACTGTAAAGATGTTATTAAATCCTTATCTTTCGTTTCACTGACATGACCCAATTCATCAATGATATATGTCTTTTTACCAATCACACAGTAGGCCACTTTCTGAGCCTCTTCAATTTCAATATGCACTGACCCTGCTAATGATTTTGTCACCTTAACTTTTTTAACGAATGGTAATTGCAATATTTCATCTTCAACTTGACCGGTATTCACAAAGAGAAGAATATCTCCCTTATGTACAGAAATAGCATCCATAATGTCTTCTTTAGAAACTTCCTGTTGTCCTTCAATCATAATGGCTTGGACACGTGAATAATCACTTACAAAATATCCAGTAAGTAGCAATAGCAAAAAAAGAACAATAACAATTTTAATTTTTCTTTTTATTTTTTTCTTCTTTCTCTTTTTTCTTAAAAGTTGCGTCTGGTTTTCATCATGTTCATTAAAATAGTATTGTTCTTTTGCCATCTCTTTCACCTACTCCCAATTAACCAAAATAACCTCTTTTTCCAATTCCACACCAAAACGATTAAACACTGTTTTTTCAACCAGTAAAATCAAATCTAATATATCTTTGGCACTGGCATATCCATTATTCACAATAAAATTAGAATGTTTAGGTGAAACCTGTGCTCCACCAATTTCATAACCTCTTAACTGACACTCATCAATATACTGCCAGGCAGGCTTTTCATCAGGATTTCTAAAAATACTTCCCGCACTAGCAAAATTCCATGGCTGTGTTGCCATACGTTTTTCTTTACGTTTATCTAAAACCTGCATAATATCCTTAGGATCACGTGATGTCATCGTAAAGGTCGCCTCTATCAGTACCCAATCCTGATGTTTTTGTAAGATAGATTGACGATAAGCAAATTGCATCTGCTCACGATTTAAAGTGATGAAATCACCCTTTTCATTCAAAATCAAAGCTGATGTAAAAACATCACTCATACAATATTTATAAGCTCCAGCGTTCATATAAACGCCTCCACCTATAGTTCCTGGAATACCTCCCATAAATTCAAAACCTGACAATCCTACTTTAGCTGCTTCATATGCCAGATAAATCATACTCACTCCTGCTTGAGCACGTATTTCTACACCATTAAAATGAACTTTATTTAAATTCTTTAAAGAAAAAATAACCCCTTCATATTCTTTATCAGAAAACAATAAATCCGATCCTCTACCGATCACCATATGTTTTACCTGATGTTCACGACAATATTGTATTCCTCTTTTCAATGCTTCTATGTCATCAATATATATAAATAATCTGGCAGGCCCTCCTACCTTAAATGTCGTATGTTTATACAACGGTTCATTTTCTAAAATTTCACCTAACTGTAAATCAACTAAATCATAAAAAATATTTTCAAAATCCATGCTTATTTCCTTTCTAGTGTTTTTAAAATTTCCTGATATATATCTTCACAAGCATGTGGCTTTCCTAATTGACATGCATGATCTTTCAACGATTGCAGTGAATCCTGATCTTTCAATAATTCTCTAACCTCTTTCACAAATCTATCAGCGCTGAGATCTTTTTCTAAAATCATACGTGCCGCTTTTGCCTTGACCAGTTCCATTGCATTATATTCCTGATGATTTTTAACTACATAAGGACTTGGAATAATAATAGAAGCTGCACCTAAGGCTGTAATTTCAGCCAAAGTTGTTGCTCCAGCACGTGATACGATAATATCACAACTAGAAATCAGACTAGGCATATCATCAATATAACTCACCAAATGAATAGAATCTTGAAGATCACCTAATTCCTTTTTCATCTCATCATAATAATTTTTCCCAGTAACATAGATGACGTCATAATCATCATATTGCATTTGACGCAAAGCTTCTTTCATCACACGATTAACTGATGATGATCCCAAACTTCCCATCACAATCACAACTGTCTTTCGATGCTTAGGAATCTGATAAAGATCATGAATATCTTTTAGTTTTTGATGAGCAACAACACTTGCTCGAGGATTCCCTAACAAAAGAGTTTTATCACTAGGGAATTCATTATACGCTTTTTCATAACAACATACAATCTTATTCACTTTTTTTATTAAAACTTTATTTGTTAAACCAATAATTGAATTCTGTTCATGAATCATCGTTGGAATTTTAAGTTGTGATGCTGCCATCACAATAGAAGCACTTGGATAACCGCCAAAACCAATCACAATATCTGGTTGAAATTCTTTTAAAATCTGTTTTGATTTTTTCAATGATTTCATAAAAATCAAAGCATTTTTTAGCTTTTGAACAGGATTTCCAACCAAGCCTTTAACAGCCAATCCACGATATTCATACCCCAGTTGTGGAACAACTTGTGATTCCAAACGATCTGTTGTTCCAACAAATAAAAATTCTGCATCTTGATCTTGTGTTTTTATATACTCAACAAGGGCTAAAGCAGGATATAGATGCCCTCCTGTTCCCCCTGCACTCACAATTATTTTCATCTCTCACCACTCCTAGTTCTCATTATAACACATCCCGACAAGATTTCGAGATATTAATTAAAATTCCTAGACTCATTAATGTAATAACCAGACT